>CALCTR010000030.1 GCA_937906925.1 uncultured Alphaproteobacteria bacterium | reverse complement strand
TTACCCCAAAATGGGAAAAATAATTCTGTGACCAACAAACGACCGTTTAATTTTCCCACTTTTAAGACATTAACAAAAGGAAACAACATGTAAACATCATCATTTTAACCCAAGGAGGCAACCCATGAAAAATATATCCTGTACAACACTCAGAGAACTTAAAAAACGTTATTTGAATATCCTCAAAAAATGTTTCCTTGCGAATTTGATGGTATTTTCTGTTGTTTTGCCCAGTATGGGGGAAACTATCAATGGAATTACAATTCCCTCAGTTGATGAGTCATGGGAAAAGCACCAATCTCTCTCAAGCGATAAAAAAAATGGATTATTTATTAATTATTATGGAAATAGTTATTCTTATACAACAGATAAAAAAATGCTGTTTGGTGGAGATACGTATGAAGAAGGCATTCATGGGGTGAGTAGAGGCAGTGTTATTTGGACTTATTTAGCACCTGTAACATTTAACAATATTACTGTTTTTAAAAATAATACTGTTCAATCAACAGCTGGCGGAGGAGCTGGAGCCATTTGGACGGATGGTGTTCTCTCATTTACCGGAGAGAAAGATACTATATCTGAAGATCATTTTACTACTGCCTTTATAAACAATAAGTCAACGGGAAAAACAAATTCACAAGGTGGAGCAATTTATATTGGAAATACAGCATATTTTTATAAAAAGACTTTATTTTTAAATAATATTTCCGAAGCGACTGAGGGAACAGGCAGTGCTGGCGCCATTGAAAATTGGGGTAAAAACTTAGTTTTTGATAAAGATTCATTTACCCTATTTAAAGGTAATAAAGCGTTAGGTTTATCTGCCAATGGAGGGGCTATTGATGGTGGATCTCAAGGCGATTTTAATGGAACTGTTATTTTTGAATCAAACATAGCAAGTGCAACTAAATCAGCAAATGGAGGGGCAATTAATTATGGTTGGGGAAAATTAAATTTTAATGGAACTTCTATTTTTATTGGTAATAAAGCAATTTCAGAAACCGACAATGCCAAAGGTGGAGCGTTTATGGTTGGTGCACCAATAACATTTACATCTCATTTTTCATTTTATGATAATAAAACAATAATGGGAAACATTGAAACGCCAAATGACATTTTTGTTAGTCCTCATGATGATCCGTGGGGTTTAAAAGGAACATTAAATTTATCACATGGACTGGATATAAATGGTAAATCATTTATTGGAACATTTGATTCTGGCATTATAAATCAAGGTATTATTAATAAAGATGGTGAAGGTATTTTGATTTTGGGTGATAAAATGGTGAATGGTGGAACCGGAAGATTTACCCAAACTTCAGGGCTCACAATTGCTGGTTCTCATAATTTGGCTTTGGCTGAAACACATACCATCAACGGTGGGGAACTTAAAACCCATGGCACAGAAATTGCGTATAAAGCTGTTGTGGGTCAAAATGTTGATGATACAGGCACTGTTTTAAGTGCTGGCAAAGTGATGCATTACACAACTAAGCCGGAAATGGAAGTAAACGCTGAAACTTTGGCGAATATCACTTTTGCGGGCGAAGATATGGGTGCTACAATTGGCGTTGGAACATACAATAAAGCCGAACAAGAAAAAGAAATTGCCCTTGTTGGGGATAGGCTTGTTGAATATGTGGACGATAAAGGGACTTTAGATACCTCTGATGATGAACTTGTTTCATATCAAGCAACGGATAAGCTCTTTACCATTGATACATTAGCTTTTGGCGAACAAACAAGGTTTAAAGTAACAGGTGCCTTACCAAACGAAAAAGGCAACAAGATTGCATTTGCAAATGGGATTGTTGAAATAGGTGATATTCAAACATTGGCTGATTATGAGTTTAATTCATCAACACTTAAAACGCCACGAGATTTTGAATTTAAAGGAAAGGTAACCGTAAATAATTTAGAACTTTCTGATGGTTTAGGTAATCTTAAAATGAAAGAATTAAAAGTTGTAAAAGACTCTGATTTAGATATTAAAAATACTAAAATTACAACTGATTTATTTACACTTGATGGCGAAAATAATGTCAAAGTTAGTGTTCATTCGCTTTCAGATTATGGGCAGATTTTGGCAAAAGAAA
>CALCTR010000029.1 GCA_937906925.1 uncultured Alphaproteobacteria bacterium | reverse complement strand
AAAAAGTCTATAAGGAATTATATATTTTTTATAGTGGCGGTCAAATGAAAAAATTAAATTCTTCAAAAAAACAAACCAAACAAAAAACATTATCCGGAAACAAACTGTCATTGACCCGAGGGTCGGCATTAATGGAACGTGCTGCTCGAAAAGGAAAAAGCAATCATAAGAAAAACAAAGTCGTCAAAGCCTTCATCGATCAAAACAAAAAAGGCCTAACCCGCGTTTTTGTTGCCGGCGGATCAAGATCCGGTAAAGACAGTATTTATGAAGAAGAAGCCTTTGCTCTTGGAACTCAAATCGGTAAAAAAAGATACCGTCTTGATTTCGGCCTTTCCTCCAAAGGAATCATGGGAGCTGTTGCCCGCGGTGTTTTGAAAGGCTGGAGTGAAACAGAAGATGAACTTGCATCTCAAAAGGTCATTCATGCCGTCACAACAAAAGAATATCTGGCTCTTTATCAAAGTGATCAGATTATCGATGAGGTTTCGGATATTATTGTTTCACACACACTGGAAGAAAGAAAACAACAGCTTTTGGGTGCAGACTTTGTTGTTTTTGCTCCCGGTGGTGTTGGAACGTTGGATGAGCTTGCTTATGATTGTGTCGCAATGCAAGATGGTTTTTTAAATTTTAAACCGTTTGTTTTGTTTAATGTACAAGGATTCTTTTATCATCTTTTAGAGTATTTAAAAGAAATTCAAAAAGAGGGGTTTGCAAGCATTATTCCTTTTATTGTTGTAGATGACAGTTTTGAAGCGTGCGTTGCTTTTGACATGATTGACTTATTTTATAAAAAAGAGATAGAGAAAAAACCTACTCATGCTAAATCAATTTTAAACAGATTGATTTATTTGTTGCCATATATTATTCAACGTCGTTTTTTGCACCCATCAGAAAGTACAAAGCTTATATTAGAACGGATAGATGCCGTTTTTTCAAGTGGCATGACAAAAGAGAGAAAACAGCTTGAAAATGATATTGAAACGGCTTATTTAAACAAAGAAATTGAACGGATGTATGAGCGTTTGGCAAAAGCCGGCAAAGACACGGCAACCGTTAGTGATAAATTGCATAAACTAAAAACAAGATATCGTCACGGTAGCCGTTTAAAAATTCATAACTGGTAAATTAGAACAGATCGGTAGATAGATTAGAACTTGTGTTCTAATTTAATTGTGCCGGAATGTTCTGTATAATCTCTTCTAAGTGTTGCGGTATATTCAACACCTAAAGAGGTTCTGTTAGAAATATCCGCTTCAGCCCCTAAAGAAAGAGATGTGCTTAATTTTTCTGTCTTTTCGCCATTTACGGTATAGGTTGAGCCATTGGCCAGTGTATT
Organism: uncultured Alphaproteobacteria bacterium; assembly: GCA_937906925.1. Taxonomy (GTDB): domain Bacteria; phylum Pseudomonadota; class Alphaproteobacteria; order CAAHEQ01; family UBA3637; genus RGIG4140. Next base: position 76,587 of record CALCTR010000029.1, on the reverse strand, counting down.
AACAGAGGCAATATCATCTTGTTTAAAGTCATACCCTAATGTGATACCTAAAGAGGGACGTATCCAACCACTGTTTACTCCCCAATTCGTTTTTTTTAAATAATCAACTGATTTTAAATGGTTTTTAAAATAAAAACAACGATTCGTATTTTTATCGGGAGTGTTGGGAGATTCCGAACCAAGTTCGGAATGACAGGTATTATTTCAGCATGACATTATACACTCCCATCATATCCATTACCGTCATGCTGAGGAAGTTCAGCATCTCTTAAGGCGTCTGAGGAGTGTAGGAGGATCCTAAACTAAATTCCGGCGACGGGTATTTTCTTTAGATAACAGATTTTTTGAAATAGTTTAAAACAAAATTTATTTCTTCCCGTTAAAGATATAGCCGTAAGCCATGCCGACAAAAACAGCACCACCGATAATGTTGCCGATGGTGGCCGGTATAAGGTTGTCTACAATAAATCTGCTCCAACAAATATCTGCACCGGTATAAATGGCACTTGGTATAAAAAACATATTGGCAATGGAGTGTTCTAATCCAAGTGTTACAAAAATCATAACCGGTACCCATATGCCAAGCGATTTACTCATCACGTCTTTACCTGCATATCCCATCCAAGTTCCAAGACAGACAAGAGCGTTGGCACCGATAGCTTTTATAATAACTACATCCCATCCGTATTTTAATTTGCCGTAAGCCAGTGTATGCAAATAGTCTTGATAGGGTAGGGCAGTGGCAAGGCCTGCTTTATAGGCTAAAAAATAGGCAATGATTTGAGCACCGATAAAGTTAAAGGCATAGGCTAAAATCCAAACTTTTAACAATGCTTGCCAAGATGTCTTTTTTTGAAGGGTTGACAAAGTCATACCGGCACAATCGCTTGTAAATAAATCAGCACCGGCAATGCAAACCATGATTAGACCAACCGGAAAAAGAGCTCCGGCCACAAATTTGACAAGACCCGGATTTACGGCAGAGGTGGCAGGCATACCACCCGCAACAACAACGGTTAATAATCCGCCAAGAGCAATAAACATACCGCCTAAAACAGCAAAAAGAAAAAATTTAAGAAAAGGCATATTTGCTTTTGCTTTGGATGAGTCAGCAAATATTTGAGCAATTTCTGCCGGTTGATAATAAGACATGGTTTTCTCCTTTAATAAATTTGTATGCCTTTTTTATCTCCTTTTTTTACAAAAATCAAGAGGGGCAGGGATTTTATTTTTAATTTTAACGTTGGTTCGTATCAGAAGAGGTGATAATTTTGTAAAGCGGATGACCGCTTTGAGTGATATGGGTTTGCCTAATACAAACAGGAATGGTTGTTTTGTTTTGAAAATAGGCGTCTAAATGCGAAAAAGCACAGATTTCTTTAGAAGATATTTTTAATCCCCTGTTGATTTTTTGAGATAAATTTTTTAGATTTTTATTTTCATAACTAATACGCCAAAGGAGGCACAACTTATAAATATCCAGACTTTCTTCTGCCGTTAAAGCATTAGGGCAAAATTTTGATAAAGTATCCCTCGTAACGGTTAAGTTATGTTCACTAATTAAACAGTTAATTATAACAGCGACGCTTTCTTCCTCAGCTTTACCTTGCAATTCTTTATCGTTAAGGAGGTGATTCTCATTTTTGAGGATACTTCGTCGTGCCGTTACAATTTTGTGCATCACTGCCTCTTCTTCCTTTTTTAACAGCATGGTATAGGCTTTTGCCTGTGCTTCATTTATAAAGGCTGCAAAAGGTAAAAGTCTCTTGAAATAAAAAGTCCCATCTAAAATTTGTTTGGCGTGAATAAGTTCGTGGATAAATGTTAAAAAATTACTCTTGGGAGATAAATTGATAAGACCTTTTTGAATAACATCAGTTGGGTGCGAAATAGAGCCAATTGATTTTAATGCTGCCTTATGTTTGATCGTTGTTGGAATTAACTCTTGTTTAAATAACTTTGCCAAAGAGGGATGCTTGTTGGATACATCAATTAAATTTTGTAAAAAAAAGATTTGTTTTTCCTCAGATAAATGGGATAAATCAACTTTTGAGAGTATTTTTTTGATATCTCTCTTTGAAAGAGGGGTGTAAGGATTTGATGTTTCTTCATTTGAGCTTGAAAATTTAAGATGATTTAAAACAGATTTTGGTGTTCTTTTTTTTCTCGGATAATAAAAACTAAGCGAGATACTACTTGCAGATGAAAGACAAATGCTAAAAAAAAGAAACGCTTGTAATATATGCTTTTTGTCTAGTGAAAATAGAGATGTTTCGGATTGTTTAGGTGGGGGTACTTTTTTATTTAATTGGAGGGTACAGTACAGTGATCCCAGCAACCCGATGGTAATGTAGCACCATTTTAAAAATTTATGTTTTTTTGTGTTTTTAATAAGACGTTCTTTTAAAAAATCAGAGGGCATACTTTTAAATCTCTTGTTGTTAGGCAAGAAAATAGCGTAAAAAATATAATTTGTCAATTTTTATTTACATTAAATGTGTTTTGCTGATTAAAATAGTGACATTTGTGATAAAAAGTTTAACGGCCATGGCTAACAAAATAATCCCAAAAAACTTTTGTAGCATATAAATGATGCCTTTACCCAATAATGTTTCAATTTTTTCAACAAACCGAAGAACAAAATAAATAACAAACACGTTAAGAGCCATAGCTAAAAGCATATTGATATCACTGTATTGAGAACGAATGGATAAAACGGTTGTTAAAACACCTGCACCCGTTAACAGGGGAAAAACAACCGGTATAAATGTTGCATCTTTTGTACCGGAAGGACCGCTGGATTTAAATATTTCAACATCTAAAATCATCTCTAAGCCAATTAAAAAAACAACTAAAGAACCGGCGATAGCAAATGAGGAAATATCTAAATGAAAGAGAGATAAAAATGCTTCTCCAATGTAGAAAAAGCCAAAAAGCATAATGGCAGAACAAACCGTCCCTCTATTGGGATTGATATAACTGCCCCGACGTTTGGTTGCTAAAATGGTTGGAATAGATCCGACACAGTCAATAGCTGCAAAAATAACTAAAAAAGCACTCAAGAATTGTTGAAAATTAAAAAGTGAAAAAAATGTCATTCAATCTCCTTAACTTAAAATAATGCGATTTTAGATGCATTAGAGTTATTTGGGCATAGCTGTTTTTTTGAGGTTAATTTTTGTGCCGTCTTTAAGGGTTAATATAATACCGGTTTTTGTCTGGGTAACCTTGGTAACGGTTGGTAATGTTTCTAACCAGGTTTGTTCAACCGCCATTTCATTTGCCGGTCCTATCATCATAGTGGACCCGCCCAGATGAAGTGTTAATTCGCCACCATTTTGTGTATAAGTGCCAAAATAGTTGTTGACAACTTTTCCAAAATAGCGATTCTCATTTTTATCAAAGGCAATTATAATTGGTACGTTATTTAGTGTATATTGATAGGCATTCCCTCTTAAATTAGCGTTTTTTTCGCCACACGCACCTAGCAAAACAATGCTGGAAAGTAAAAATAATTTTTTCATATTTATCTCCTTTTTTTTCATATTAAAACCCTTTTTTTTAAAACGCAAATTTTTCTTGCAAAAAATAATAAAAAAATTTAAAACAGATAGTAGGAGAATATATGATGAAAATTTTGATGGTGCTCATTTCTTTTTTAGGATTGTCAGCCTGTGTTATGCCGCAATCGGTAAAAAAAGCTTCAACAGATAAGTATCAGGAGGTTTTAAATGAGTGGCTGGGAAAAGAAAAATCCGAATTGGTAGATGTTTGGGGCAATCCTTCTTACGATTATGTTAAAAATGATATTAATTACGTCGTTTATATAAAATACAAAATGAAACCGGTGGCAAAAGGTAATAAAATTGAGCGTATGCCCCGGATGGCTGAGGATCACTCTTTTTTTGATGAGGAAACTGCTACGGTTTCTAAAGGGTGTACCACTCTTTTTGTTATAGAGGATGACTATATCAGACAGTGGCGTTTTGAAGGTAGTGAATGTCAGGTTTATTAACGTATTTAAGGAAATTTTTTTGTGAGTGAAGTACACCAAACCCCATATATCGGAACACATCTTTTACTTGTTCAAGATGGAAAAATTTTGTTGCAAAAACGAAAGGGTAAATTTACGGGCGGACTATATTGTCCGGTTGCAGGTCATGTGGATAAAGGGGAGGGCGTTATTGATGCCTTGATACGGGAAGCAAAAGAAGAGGCCAATATCACTCTTGATAAAGATAAATTAGAAATAAAAATGATGGCTCATTTGTTAAATGCTCCTTATAAAGGTAAACAAGCTGATATTATCAACTATTTTATTTTTACGGATACATATGAGGGGGTTGTTAAAAATTTAGAGCCTGACAAAACGGAAAGTATCGCTTTTTATGATTTAAATGCATTGCCTACCCCTTTGATGGGATTTGTTTTAGCTGCCATTAAAGCATGGCAACGAGGTGAAAACTATATTGTTATTGACTATTTAAACCCGTGAAATAGCCGCACGTGGACCAAATTTTTTGTGTTGGTTTTTGATGTTTTGTAAAATATTTTGCGTATCAATTTTTAGGGCATTTATATTTTGATATGTTGTGTCATCGCTACTGGCATGAGCTACCGCATTTCTAAGTAAAATAGCCTGTTCTAATAACGCAAAATCAGTTGCTAAAATCAGTCCCTTATCTTTTAAAAATTCTAATTTTTTTAAGCCGGTTATTTCTTTTTGTTTTGTGTTAAGTGGACCTTGATATTGGGCAATAATGGATTCAATTTCATCGGTGTGTAATAAATGTTCAAAAGCCTCTTTTCCCCGCATATTTGTTGGGTAAATTGATTCTGCTAAAGGTGTTTTTTTAGGGGTATCCGTTTCATTTAGGCGATAAACAGAAAGATTTGGTTTGTTTGTCAGATTTTTAAAGAATGAAAGAAAAGTACTTTCAATTTTTTCAAGATCAGGTAAATAAGAAACAATATTTTGTTCGGTTGACGGGTGAGCCAGTTTGTCGCGTATTTTCTGAAAAGAAATAAAGGGTTCTTTATCTTCAATATAACCAAATTGTTCGGCATATTTAAAAATGAGGGATTTGTCATTTTTTAGTGTGTTTTTGGCTTCTTCTAAAGAAAAAGCAATTTGTAAAGAGTGATGTGTAGTTAAAGCAGTATATAAAAATTTTCTCGTTGTTTCAACAAGTTGAATGAATGCCGGAATAACGTCTTTTTTAAATTCATTTAAAAGAATATGTCGTTCAAAAAGAATTTGATAAGTGTGAAAATCTTGTTGTGTCGCATCCTTTCCTTTTTGGTGCCAAAGTAAATCTAAAATATAAACTTTTTTGCAAAAATCCAGTAAAACAGCTTCATTTTTAATGGCTGTTCTAAAACTTGTTTTTCTGTTTTTCGTTGCTGAAAGGGTCATACCTTTTTGGACAACGCCTTTAAAATTTTTTAATAGAGTATCTTCTTTGTTAAAAACAGTGATGAGACCATCTAAACAAGCTAAATCCAATTCGGTTATTTTTTTGTATTCACGAATATCTTTTTTTAATTTTTTTAGTATATCGGGGAGTGGTATGCCTTGTTTTTTATGGTCTAATATAAATCTGTCAACGTACGACACGGCACAAAAAGTTTCATTTTTTTTAAGTTGTTCTTTAGATGTTTGTCCCGGATTTTGTACTGTTACATCAAAAAAATGCTCTCTTTTAAGTTTTTCTAAAAGAACAATGGGGGTTAGATACATTTTTGCAATCTGATAATACAAACTTTCGTGATAAAACCATGTAAAGGCATCGGTGATATTTTTAATATCTTGCAAAGTAAAATGAATTTGTGGGGGCATTTTTTCTCCTTAGGTTTTATGGTATTATATCAAAAAAACAAATATTTGTCAATATTTTTATATTGCAAAATGTATTGACAAAAAAAACACTTTTTTTTATAGTAGGCAAAAGGAGTTTTTATGCATTATTTAATGGATTTAGATAACACGCTCTTAGATTCTTATCTGATTGATGAAAATGGGCAGATACATTTTTCATGGGCGAAAGATTTTGAAAAAGATTTTGCAAAACCACCACAGATATTGCAAGAGCTATTTCAGGGGCCTTTTTTAATAGCTTTACAACGAACCAAAATGGTATCTCGTTTTATTGAGCCTTTTTTAAAAAAACATCAGATTGAAATCAGTGCCAGTGAATTTATAGAATATTGGCTTTCACATGATATACAAGTTAAAGAACCGGTTTGGAATTGGATAAAAAGTCAAAAACAAAAAGGGCATTCTTTTCATATTGCTTCCAATCAATCGCATATTCGGATGGACTATATTTTAACACATCAACCAGAATGGCAAGATGTTTTTGATTGGGTTTTTACTTCTGCCAGATTAGGGGTTGCCAAACCACAGGAAGAGTTTTTTATTTACGCAAAAAATCATTTAAAAGTTCCGTTTAATCAAATATGTCTAATAGATGACAGTTCGGAGAATATAAATGTTGCAAAATCGCTTGGAATGAATGGTATTTTATTCCGCTCGGTAGATGATTTAATAGAAGCTGACAAAAAAAGCACTTAAAAGTGCTTTTTTTAACGTGTATGATCAGTTGTTTTTAATTTTTTTATGTTTAATGTTGCTTTTTGAACGGGTTGAGGTTTTTTATTTAAATGTGGGTAGTTTTTATCCATTGGTTTATTTCCGCACATAGAAAAAAGCATAAAAGTCATAATGCTCATGATAAAACCTGTCATACAACAGCCACGTCTAAAACCGGCACAAAAGGCATCTGTTCTAGCGGTTCTTAAAATTCTTTTTTCTTCATCTGTATATTGCATGATTGCCTCTTTTAATATCGTTGATTACTTCTGATAATGGGAACAAATTTCTTTTTAGCAGGCTTAACTTTTTGTGGTTGGGTTGAATTTTCTTGCTGCCATTTTTTGCCGAGTTCTTCAAGGTTAACGCTAGGGGTAAGCAGATAAGTAACTAAGGCTGCCATAAAAATGATACCTGTCAAACAACCGCATCCATAGCCGGTTTTACCGTATGCATCAATCGTTTTTTCAACTTTGATTTGAAAATTATAATCTTCTTCTGTGTACATTTAAAGCCTTTCAGTTTTTGGGTAGAATAACATAAAAAGGCTTGTTTGTCAATATTTTTTTACACTATCATTCACAGATAAGATGTTTTTTTGTCTTAGGGTTGAAAAGAGTTTTGTTATTATTAAGTAATTTGTATTCATCAGTTTGATTTTGAATATAGACAGAGAGGGTATCTTCTTGTAAAGTATATAGACCCTTTTGAGCGGTAAATAGGTTATTTTTTTGTGTTTCTTTTTCAATGTACCCGTTTTTTTGTACAAAAAGGGTTGTTTTTTCTTGTTGAGAAGTATACTGGTATTTATTGCATAGTCCTGTTGAGCCAGCACAACCGGTTAATAATAAAAGGAAACATAAAAAAACTTTTTTCATGAGAGATCTTTCGTATTTTTAGGGCGTGTTAAATCTGTAATGACTTTATGTAAAGTCTTAACTTCCGATGAAGTTAAATGATTTCTTAAAAAAATATTTCTAAGATTATAACCCATACGCTCTTTTTTTTCATCAAATCTAAAATAGCCTCTGTCTGCAAGTTCTGTTTCTAGATGTGTAAATAAAGCGTTTAGTTCAGATTGGGTTGCAAGTTTTGCAGAACCTGTTTCTAGGTGTGTATTAGATTGTTTTTGTGTTGTTTTTAACCATTCATAACCTAATAATAAAACTGCTTGAGATAGATTTAATGAAGCATGATTAGGATTTAGCGGTATTTCAATTATGCCATTGGCTTGTACAATTTCTGAATTTTCAAGACCCGTTCTTTCCGCACCAAATAAAAGAGCAGACTTTTGATGATTTAGCATAAAACCGTTAAGAGTTTTAATGCCGTCAAACGGAGAGAAAACTTCTTTAGTCATATCTCTTTTTCTGGCTGTTGTTGCAAGAGAAAAATGGATATCATTTAATGCCTCTTCTAAAGAGGAAAAAACCTTTGCCTCTTCTAAAATTGTTTGAGCACCGGATGATGCGGCAATAGCTTTTGGACTGAGGGGGTTATCCCTTGGTTGTACCAGTCTTAGCTCAGAGAGCATACAATTCATCATGGCTCTTGCAACCATGCCCATATTTTCATCTAATTGAGGTCTGACTAAAATAACGACAGGGGCTTGAGATATATGAGTATTTTTTATTTTTTTCATTCTTCAAATAAATCCGGATTTATTTTAAAAGATTTATTTCCCAGACGATTTTTTTGTTGAGTTATTTGTGAGGATTTTACGACTAGAGGATTTGTCTCTTCAGGAAATGTTTGCTCTATATAATTTTTATTTTCAACCATAACACCATCTTTTTCTATATATTTTTTATTTTTGCCGATATAATCCGGATTTAATTCAAATATGCCATTTTTTTCTATAAAAGGAGGATTATTTTCATAATTTGAAAAGAGGGCATTGTATTCCTGAGGTGTATAGTTTTCTGCTCTTCTTAATAATTCCATAACATCTTTTTTATTCTTATGGAAGTCAATTTTAGCATCTGTCTTTATTTGTTTTAACATTTCTTGCAGATAAGGTGTTTTAAGGATAGGGACAGGGACTGTATTTGCCTCTTGACTTATAGCGATAGTGGAAAAACACGCAGACAATATTAATAAAAAAAGACAGGTACTCTTTTTCATCTTTCTACTCCTTTGTTTTAAGATATTCTTTTTTGAATTTTAAGAAGTAATAAATGCAGACCGGAATGGATAAAATGTATCCGATGCCAATTATGCTTAGCATAACCCATGGAATGGAAAAAAGACCGGCAATAAATACAGCTACAATTAATAAAACGGTTGATGTCTGTGCTGTTACATGTAAATGTTTCAGACACAAAGTCGGAATTTTGCTGGCCATCATAACACCGCTTAAAATAATAAAACAAGCAGCAAAGACGGGATTTCTAAAGCATTCATACTCCTGATTTGTAGCTAACCAAAATACAAGTGGGAGAATAGTTAAAAAACCTCCGGCCGGTGCTGGTACACCCATAAAAAAGTGTTTCCAATATGGGGGTTGTTTGATGTCTAACAAACTATTAAAACGTGCCAAGCGAGAAGCACAACACATAGAAACAAAAAGAACAAATCCCCAGTAAACACCAATAGCCTCTTTTTTAACGGCTAAATTTTGTAACACGTTGATTCTGGTATTGCCGTCCATCGTCCAAAGATACATTAAGAATGCCGGTGCGACACCAAAGCTGACAAAATCAGAAAGAGAGTCCAGTTCGGCACCAAAACGGGAAGAAACATTTAACATACGTGCAACCTTTCCGTCTAAAAAGTCAAAAACACCGGCTAAAGCGATAAATAGAATTGCCATAGACCATTCGCCCCAAAAAGACATATTGATTGAGGAGACACCAAATGCGAGAGCTAACATTGTTACAGCATTTGGAAAAATAGGCCTAATGTTTAAATCTTTTTCTAATTTTTCAGTCATTATTATCCCTTTTTTTATTCTTTATCATCTAAATTAGCTAAAATGGTTTCTCCTGCAACCATAATTTGTCCCGGTAAAACTTTAGGATAAACGCCTGTCGGCAGGAATACATCTAACCGGCTACCAAAACGTATCATGCCGAATACAGAACCTTTTTTGACCATTTCGCCAACTTTTAGCGGGCAATAGATGCGACGGGCAACTAAACCTGCAATCTGAATAAATCCGATTTTAATACCATCTTCTCTTTTAATGGTTATTTCTTGACGTTCATTATCCTCACTGTCTTTATCGGCAACATTTAAAAATTTACCGGGTCTATATGTTAAAGCATCTACCATTCCACTCGTTGGAGCCCTGTTGACATGGACATTAAAAACACTCATAAAAATACTTACACGTAAAAGAGGTTCTTCGCCAAGACCCATTTCTTTAGGTGGAACAACATATTTGATATTGCTGACGATACCATCTGCGGGTGATATAATTAAATTATCTCCTTCGGGTGTTACACGAGATGGATTTCTGAAAAAGTAAAAGACAAAAGCCAAAAGTGGTAACCAAATAATGCTTAAGCCCGGTAAAATGAGGCTTAAGAGAGCACAAACAACAAATGCTGCGATAAATATTTTTAGCCCTTCTGGATGGATAGCCGGTAATAAATATCTTTTCCAACTTAAATTAACAGTGCTTGAATCGGGGATTTGATAAGTTTTTGATTTTTTTTCAGTCATAATTATTCTCCTTTTTATTCACTTTAAATGATTTTTGTTTCTTTTTCAAAGTATTTTTTTATGAAACTAAAAAAATATTTTTTTTATTTGATAATGCTTGACTTATTACCCATAATTTTTTATAATGACCTAAAATGCTCAAGTGGCGAAACTGGTAGACGCGCTGGCTTCAGGTGCTAGTACTTTAACGAGTGTGAAGGTTCGAGTCCTTTCTTGAGCACCAAAAAACTCCCGAACGGGAGTTTTTTTATAATCAGATAAAACAAAACGCTTAATTATTGATATTCTGATTTGTCAAATCTGTGATGCACCCATAGCCATTGTTCCGGATTTTCTTTTATCCATTTTTCAATTGTTTGGTTGATTTTAAGTGTAATATCATAAATAGCATCAGCTTCCGACATTTTTTCTGTATCAGGCATTAAAATGGGTTCAGATACTTCAATATCAAATAGGCCATCCTTTCCTCTAATGCAACGAGCCATCAAAATCGGTAAGTTCATTTTAAGGGCAATGGTAGCGGTTGCCGGTGCTGTTTTAACAAGCTTTCCGAAAAACGGAACATCAATGCCTTCTCTTAATTTTTGATCGCACAAAATAACAACACCGCCACCTTGTTTTAAAACCTGCAACATTAATCTGGCACCGGCACTTCCTTTGGGAATAAGTGTTCCTTTACGACGCTGAAACATAATTTTATCAATCCATTTATTATTGGCGACTCTATAAACGGGATTTAGATAATAATTGTCAAATAAAGAGGCTGATACAGCCGGTTCCCAATTCCCTAAATGAGCGGAGCAGACAAAGCACCCTTTTTTTTGTTTGTAAAGTGTTTTTAAATTTTCTAACCCCTTTTTTCTAGCTGTTTTATAAAGCGTATTCCCGTGAGGCATTTCTGCAAAAAAACGTCCCCAATGTGCCCACATATTTTTTAAAATGAGGTCCCGTTCTTCATCGTTTTTTTGAGGAAAAGCAATTTCAAGATTACGTCTTGCAATTTTGTTTCTCTTTTTCATAAATTTATATAAAATAAAACCGATTTTAGCTCCTAAATTAGAGGCTTTTTTTACAGGTAATATTCTAAAAAAAGTATATATCAATAAAACAAATAAGGCAGTTATCGGATCAAACAAAAAACGTTGTAAAATACTTCTATTACCTCTTCTAATGGCTTTTGCCATGATAATTCTCCTTTTTTTAATTGGTAATACTTTTTAGGATTTCCCGTACTTCTTCCGGTTTGTCAAAGATAAAATGACCATCAATAATGTGAATGTTTTTAAGCAAATTTTTAGGGATTTTAACAGCATCCTTTGTGGTTGTAACGAGCGGTAATCCGTTTGCTTTTTTTTGGAGGCGTTCAATGTCAAATTGGGTATAAAAATAATGGTCAGAATACTTTTCGGTTTTAATGGGATTTATGTCATTTTTTTTGAGCATATCAAAGAATTTTTCGGGTCTGCCAATGCCTGCAAAAGCAAGAACATTCTTCCCTTTTAATGGGCCTAAAGATTTTTGTTTTGCTTCAAAATGGCCGGTAAAAAGCGGTAAATCAATTTTATTTCGTTGCAAGAAAAAACGAACTCCCCATTCATCTTCTCCGGCTAAAATGATGGCGTCAGCCCGTTCTAATCCCTTTAGTACCGGTTCTCTAAGGGGACCTGCCGGCAAAACACACTCATTGGCAAATCCTTTTTTGCCGTCAACAACGATAAAAGAAAATGTTTTAATTAAAGAGGGATGTTGATGTCCGTCATCCATTAAAATGCATTGTGCCCCTTTTCTAATTGCTAATTGAGCTCCTCTAGCTCTTTGCCTGTCAACAACTGTTGGGGCATAACAGGCCAGCAAAATAGCTTCATCTCCAACATCATAAGCAGAATGATGTTCTAAATCAACTAAAACATTTTGCTTCCGTGCTGTATAACCATGATTGAGAAAGAAAAAGTCTTTTTTAAGTTTATATAGTTCTTTTGCAATCGCAAGACAAACAGGTGTTTTACCTGTTCCGCCTACAGACAAATTACCGACACAAATAACAGGAACATCTGCTTGATAAGGTTTTGCTTTTCTGATTTTAAAGGCTGTCCCAAAAGCATATAAAGCACCTAAGGGTTTAAGTGCCTTTGATAAAAAAGAATTTGGAACATCCCAGAATTTTGGTGGTTCCATATGGCCTCCTTTAATTCTACTTTGATTTTTGCTGATGATACTATAGCACAAAAAAAGAAGATATCCAGCTTTTTTTTGATTTTTTTTGTTTTTTTAGAGTTGAAATCGGGTATGCAAAATATCCCAAACACGATCTAAAACGCTCATTTCTGAAGTTGCCAGATTGTGAGCTGTTTTTTGCATGGAGTAATAATCACTGGGATTTGTAAAAAACTTTTCAAGTGTTTCTTTGAGTTCATTGACGGATTGGACTTCAATCAGAGCCTTTTGTTCTTTGGCGGTTTTTACAATTTCTCTAAAATTAAAAGCATGTGGACCGATAATAACTGTGCGTGAAAGACGCATCGGTTCCAACATATTTTGACCGCCGAATTTAATTAAAGATCCGCCAACAAAAACAATAGGTGCCAGTTGATATAATAATCCCATTTCTCCAATGGTGTCGGCTAAATAAACTTGTGTTGATGATGTTATTTCCTGTTTAAGGGACCGTCTTGCAAGCCGAAGCCCCCTTTTGGTGAGCATCTGGCAGATGTTTTCTGCTCTATTAGGGTGGCGAGGGACAAAAACTGTTAATAAATTGGGGAATTTTTTCATCAATTCTAAGTGAATATCAGCACCTTTTGTTTCTTCATCGTCATGTGTGCTGGCCATACACCAAACCGGTCTGGATCCGATAAGTTGATGCATATTTTCTAATTCCACTTTGTCAAAAGGTGGATTAACGGCTGCAAATTTCAAATTTCCGGTGGAAACAACGTCTTTAGCTCCTAAAACACTTAATCTACGGGCATCTTCTTTTGTTTGACCAAAAGATAAGGTGAATAATGATTGAATACTTTTAATAATACGTGGAAATTTTTGCCACCGATTAAATGATTTATCAGAAATACGGCCATTTAAAAGTACCAATGGAGTTTTGCTTTTATAAATAGCCGTTAGCATACTGGGCCAAAAATCAGATTCAAACCAAAGAACGATATTGGGATTCCAATGATGGACAAAGCGACGGGCAGCCAAGGGGGTATCCACCGGTATAAATTGGTGAAAAGCTCTTTCAGGCAAGCGTTGTTCCATCAATTTGGCGGATGTAACGGTTCCCGAGGTAACCATAACGTGCAAAGAGCTATCTTCTTGCAATAGTTTTTTTACAAGAGGTAGCATGGATAAACATTCACCAACGCTGGCACCATGTAGCCAAACAAGCTTACCTTGAGGTCTTTCTTTTTTTGGGAAACCAAGTCTTTCATTGATTCTTTTAAAATCTTCCTTACCTTTTAAAAGACGATACAGTAACAAAAGCAAAATGATCGGATAAAATAAAACTAAAGCACATTGATAAAAAAATAATATTGCCATTTTTATAAACTTTCTGTTAAACTGTTGATAACGTCCTTTAAAATAAATATTTGTTAAAGGCATACTAGAATAAATAACTTAAAAAGGCAAGAGAAATGATAACCGTATTTTCTAAAAACAAGCTTTACGTTAATACGCTTTGTGATGCATTGAAAGAGTTTGATGCTCGTGTGTACAATAATGATGATAATTTTGGTGAAGTGTTGATTATTGCTCTGGATCAAGAAGGGGCAGATAAGATTTTAGATAAAGGCATTCCTTGTCCGGTTTTTTTAATTGGAGCTACGCATGATGAGGCAGATATAGAGCTTAAAGCCCCTTGTTTTTTATATGAGGTTAAATCTTATTTAAAAGATATTTTAATTAAAAAACAAACGGCCCCTGTTTTTGAAAATAAAAGATTTTTGTTTGAAGGCAGCAAAAGACGGTTATTTGATAAAAAAACAAAAAAAGATTATTATCTAACGGAAAAAGAAACAGATTTAATCAGTTATCTTGTGAAATCTTTGCCTGACGGAGCATCAAAAATAGATTTATTAACCTATGTATGGAAATATAGACCCGATATAGAGACGCATACAGTTGAATCGCATATTTATTCACTGCGTCAAAAAATAGGTGAAGATGCGGCAGAATTTTTAATTAAAAATATAGCTGATGGGTATATTTTAGAAGTAAATTAGGGTACAAAAAAAGTGCTTATAAAAGCACTTTTTTTAGATAACAGTCAATGATTAGATCAAATTGTTTTTATGATTTTTAACATTGATGTTAATGTTTTTACCTGAGTTTAATGAAACTTTAGATTTTAAAGAAGTTGCATTCGGTTTAAAGTTATAAGAAGAACTTGCAGTTGCTTTTGCTTTAAGAGATGAGTGTGTTTGAGCTGTTGCTTTTAAATTTGATTTAGCTTTTGAAGCAACTGTTTTTGAGGTAACTGTTGAAGCTTTTGTCTTTGTGCTTGTTGTAGAAGATTTTTTTGTGGCACATTTTGTTTTTTTAGCTGTATTGGAAAAGTTATAAGCATTTAATTGTTCAACAGCTTTGTTCCAAAATTCTTCTTCTTGACCCCAAGGTTTGCCTGCTTGTTCCCAGATGAAATAAGCCGCCAGGCGGATTTCGTCGTTTGTGTATTTTTTCATGGTTAATTACTCCTTATTAAATGTGAAACTCAAGTTAACTATAAAATAAAACACAAATCACTTCAATCGTTTTTTTAGACTTTTGTTTAAAAAATATGATACTTTTTTGTTTTTTTATTAACAAAGAGTAAATAATTTACTTTTTGTTAATATCTGTTTATTTTTTTTAACAAAAAAAAGGAGAAAAATAAAAAATTTTCTCCCTTTCAATATGCGATTCGGAAAAAAGTTTATCCGATTCTTGTTCTTGCGACACAAAGAGGTGGTAAAAGCTTAATAATATCAGCTGGTAATGGTATTTCAACCGCTTGTCCTAAATGACCGGAAGAGATATTTTCTGTTTCTGCACCTGTTCTATGATCATATAAATCGGATACAATGATTTTGATTGGTTGTAATTGATACGGAGATAAAAACTCTAATTCCATTCCTTTTTGGATTTTATGTTTGATTTCCATAATAATGCGATTATCTGTTGATCCCTTAACAAGGCCTGCATAACGCCAATCTCCTAAGCTTGCGGAGACATCATAATTATGTGCTTCAGGTCCGGCATTTCCATCTAAAAAACCAACTGTATAACCGCGAGATTGTAAGGTCATTAGTTCGTCCATGTATTTATCAGCAGACCAAGAAGTCGGGTCGTTAAACCAGTCATCTATGGCGTGTCTGTATGCTCTGGCTGTGATAGCGGCATAATATTCGGATTTATTTCTGCCTTCAATTTTAAAAGAATCAATACCGATGGGAAGTAAATCATTGAGCCTTGGCAACCAACATAAATCACGCGAGTTCATAATATAGGTACCATTTTCATCTTCATCAATTTGCATGAGATCATTCGGTCTTGTTTCTTCTTCTATATAATAGATGGAGTCCGATGAGGACTTTTGAGGCTTTCCTTCATAAATTTTATAACGCCACCGGCATGAGTGAGCACAGTTTCCTTTGTTAGCACTTCTACCGGTCATAAAATTAGAAAGTAAGCATCTGCCGGAATAACTGACACATAATGCTCCATGGACAAAGGTTTCTAATTTGATATTCGGGCAAAGTTCTCTGATTTCTTTAATTTCAGTAAGTGGTACTTCTCTGCCTAAAACACAAAGGGATGCTCCTTGATTTTTCCAAAAATTAACGGTTAAAGAGGAGCAAACATTTGCTTGTGTTGAAATATGTAAGGGGAGGGTGGGGATTTCTTCTTTTATAAGTTGAAAAACACCGGGATCAGCTACAATAACCCCGTCCGGATTAAGTTCTTTTAAAAGAGTGATAAAATTTTTCACCTTTTCAATATCTTTATTATGTGTAAAAAGATTAACGGTTAAATAAACTTTTTTACCGATACTGTGAGCGTAGGAAATTCCCTCTTTCATCTCTTGGGCAGTAAAGGAAATTTTATTTCTCAGACAGATCCCCGGCATACCGGCATAAACGGCATCAGCACCATATAAAAAAGCAGTTTTGAGGCGGTTAAGGGAACCGGCCGGTAACAAAAGTTCAGGTTTTTTGATTTGTTGCATTTAACTTTTCCTTATATATTAAAATGAATTTTAAAGCGATTATAGTCTTTTTTTGTAAAAAAAGCAAAAAAATATTACACTTTTTAGTGTTTTTGTTTTATAATGCACCATAATAATAGAAAGACTTTTTTAACAGTCTTTTGTTTTTTTTGTTTAAAGAAAGGAAAATAAATGACAAGACAAAAACCGGTTGTTTTATGTATTTTAGACGGATGGGGTTTTAGAAAAGAAACCTCTTTTAATGCGATAGAAACGGGAAATACACCTGTTTGGCATAATTTAGTAAAGGAATATCCCACAGCTATGTTAAAGACATCAGGTTTAGATGTTGGTTTACCAAATAGCCAAATGGGTAACTCTGAAGTGGGACATACCAATTTAGGTGCCGGACGTGTTGTTTTGCAAGATTTACCCAGAATTGATCAAGCAATTCAAACAAAAGAATTGGATAACAATCCTGTTTTGCTTGATTTAATAGAAAAGGTAAAAGCATCAGGTGGTGCCTGTCATTTGATGGGGTTAATCGGTACGGGTGGTGTACATGCACAACAAACACATATTTTGGCATTAGCTCGTATTTTAAATGAAAAAGGTATAAAAGTTTGGTTGCATTGTTTTATGGATGGTCGTGATACGGCTCCGGATTCAGGACTTGCTTTTATTAAAGATTTAATTGCAGAAATCAGCACTCTCCAATGTGTAAAAATAGCAACTGTATCCGGTCGTTATTACGCTATGGATAGAGATAATCGTTGGGAACGAATTGATTTGGCTTATCAAGCTCTTGTAGATGCTAAAGCAGAGCGATATGCAACGGCAGAAGATGCTGTACAGGCATCATATGATAAGGCTGTTTATGATGAATTTATTATCCCATGCGTTATTGGTGATTATCAAGGTATGAAAGATAATGATGGCTTGATTATGGCAAACTACAGATCTGATCGTGCCAGAGAAATTACTCGTATTTTATTACAACCTGATTTTGATTTGGCACCAAGAAGTCATGTTGTTAAATTTTCGGCAGCGGTGGCAATGACAGAGTATTCTCTGGAACATAACAAATGGCTTAAAGTTTTGTTCCCACCGGAAGAATTAACGAATATTTTTGGTGAAGTTTTAGCACAAAACAATCTAAAACAATTACGTATTGCGGAAACGGAAAAATATGCTCATGTAACATTCTTTTTTAACGGTGGAAAAGAAACTCTTTTTCCAAATGAAGAGAGAATTTTAATACCTAGTCCCAAAGTTGCAACCTATGATTTAAAGCCGGAAATGTCTGCTTATGAAGTAACGGATAAATTGGTTGATGTGATTAATAAAGATCTTTTTGATGTGATTATTGTTAATTATGCTAATGGTGATATGGTTGGTCATACGGGCATAATGGATGCGGCTGTCAAAGCGGTTGAAGCTGTTGATTCTTGTTTGGGTCGTGTTGTTGAAGCGGTTAAGGAAAAAGACGGAGTTATTTTTGTAACGGCTGATCATGGAAATGCCGAACGGATGAGAGATGAGGTAACCGGTGCTCCTTATACGGCTCACACCAATACGCCGGTTAAAGCTGTTTTAGTTAATGCTCATGGTGTTAAAGGATTAAAAGATGGGCGTTTATCTGATGTTGCACCAACGTTATTGGATATTATGAATTTGCAACAACCAAAAGAAATGACGGGACAATCTTTGCTTGAAAAATAGATTGTCTTTTTAAAATTAAAGAGTTATTTCTTTAACTTTCGTTGATTAAAAAAAGAAACCCACTTTTAAAGTGGGTTTCTTTTAATTTTTAAGAACGGACTCTTTTGTCTTCATCACGGTAAAACATTTTTAGAGGGATTCTTTGCCAGTTAAACGGGCGGTGTTTGTATGTTTGTTCAATATCAACATAAGGAACTGTTCCCATATTTTGACCCGGATGTGCAAAAGTGAGTTTTGAAAAGTCTTTTGAATAAATATCAACTCGTTCAGGAGGACAAAGTGAAAAAGCTGCAGTTGAATAGAATGTTACAACGTTTTTAGGTTCAACCATCATTGCTAATAATTCTGCCGGTACGCGTCTTGTTATGATAGGTACATTCGGAAAAATCTCTGCCCAATTTGTTTTTTCTCTTGGATGAGGTTTTATCACAATATCATTGATATCATAATTTTCTAAAATGCTCTTATAAAGAGATACTTTTTCTTTTTCTGAAATGATGCCGTCCTCACTTAAAGGTTGTGTAATTAAGATAACGGATTTTTGCTCTAATAATTTCAAAGAATCGGGTTCTACACTAAAAATAGAAGCAATTTTTTCTTTTTCGGCAGGTGATTTCTCTTTCCATAACGTTTTTAAGTCATGGACAACAAGTTTAGGATTTTCGCTTTTTTCAATATCATGACCAAGTTTTGTGGTATAACATTTTATAACATTTTGATTTGCCAAATGTTTTTCAACCATGTGCGAATCGCTGGCACCATCTGATAAAGAATAGAAAGGATAGAGTTGGCTGATTTCTTTTGCATATGGTGTAACCAAGTTACCATAAAAAGGAATTTCAAATCCCATTAATTTGCCATCCAGTTTGTCTATGAATGATCGGATATAATCATCAGTAAAAATTTTGGGTGGTAGCTTAAAAGTAATTTTGGATTTTAAGTTGTTTTCAGCAATGGCGGGGCCACATAAAAAGCATGTCTCATCTATTTTATCTGTAAAAGCGAGTGAATATTGTAAAAGTGAGTAAGCTGAGTTTGCAATAAAAAAACGTGAAATCATATTAACATTCTTCCTTTCTTTGGATGAATATTCTATTAGAAATTACATTATTTGTCAAGTGTTTTTTTTATTTAATGTTTTTGCTTTTCTTTTTGTAATATAGCAACAAAAAGGCCGTCTGTCTTTGTTTTGAAAGGAGAAAATTGACGATGTGTTTTTAATTTAAAACAGCTGTTTGATCTTAAGAATTTTCTAACCTGAAGGATGTTTTCATCATTGGTTAGTGAACAGGTCATATAAACTAAAAATCCACCATTTGAAACAAATGCGGATGCTTTTTTTAGGATAGAGGCCTGCTTTTTTAATAAAGAGGAAAACTGCTCCAGTGTGAGTTTCCATCTGGCATCTGGACATCTACGCCAAGTACCGGTTCCGGAACAAGGAGCATCTACAACAACGTGTGAAAATTGAACATTAGGATTTGCTTTTAGATAGGCGGGTATATTGGTTGTTGTTTCAATAATATTTATATGAGCACGATTGGCACGTTTTTGTAGTTCATCTAGACTTCTTTGTGAGATATCATGTGCAACAATTTTACCTTTATGAGCCATCATCTGTGCAAAGATAAGTGATTTTCCTCCGGCACCGGCACAATAATCTAAGACCGTGTCATTAGGAGCAATTTGTGTTTCTAATGCAACGAGTTGAGATGCCTCATCCTGTATTTCAATTAAGCCGTTTTTATAGGCTGTTAAAGCGGATAGATTGATCCTTTTTTTTAAGATAAGACCATAAGGAGAAAGTAAAGTCGGCTCTGTTTCAATGCCTTCTTCTTTTAGTTTTTGTTGCACGACTGTTCTTTCTTTTGTAGCTCTTAAAATAATAGGGGGTGTTTCTAAAAGAGCCGGTAATTCATTTTCAGGGGCGTTTATTTTATTGGTAAGCCATTCGGGTATTTCCATTCTAATATGAAAAGGTGTATTTTCATCTAAAACAAGATTTTTTTGCTGTAAAATATAAATTTTTTCAAGACTTGATTTATTAGGATAGAGATATTCTAAACGAGATTTGTGCCTTATTAACTGCCAAATGGTATCGGTTAATAGTTTTCTGTCTTTTGAGCCAAATGATTTATGGCTTCGCGTAAACAGATTGATAATTTCACCGGCCGGTTTGGTTTGATTGCAAATTTCATCAAATAATTCAGCTGCTGTTTTTAAAATAACTTCTTCTCTCATGCTTTTGTCTCTTTATTATCTGTAAGACCTTTAAAACCGGTAGCCACAACATAAACTTCTGAAGAATCTTTTCTGCTGGCATCTGGTTTGGCGTGTTTTACCACTTTGAAGTGCTGTTTCATTGATGCTAAAAATTGATTTTCAGTTCCGCCTTGAAAGATTTTGGCAATAAAAACCCCGCCCGGATTTAAAACCTGAATGGCGAAGTCATAAGCCATCTCTAACAGATTCATAATTCGTAGGTGATCTAATGCATGAACACCTGTTGTATTTGCTGCCATATCTGACATAACAATATCTGCCTGATGGCCGTCCAATAGTTCTCTTAATTTTTCGGGAGCCTCATCAAGGGTAAAATCCATTTGAACCAACTTAGCTCCACTGATGGGATCTGCGGGTAACAAATCCATTCCGACGACTAATGGATTTTCTTGGGTGGAGTGAACACGCTTAACCGCTACTTGAGACCAACCGCCAGGAGCACAACCTAAATCAACAACCCGTTTTCCCGGTTTAAAAAAGTGAAATTGGTCATCCAGTTGCATAATTTTAAATGCAGCTCTGCCGCGATAACCTAGACGGTGAGCTTCACTAACATAGGGGTCATTTATTTGACGTTGTAACCATTTTGTACTGGATGATTTTCTGCCCTTTACTTTTTTTAAATGTGATTTTAAAGGGCGGGCTGTAAATTTCATTTATATTCTCCGATATAGTTTAGGTATATTGTTTGTTGGGTTGTAAAGAGGGTGTTCTCTTTGAATCAATAGATGTTGTCCTTGAATTATCAGATAGCGTATTTTCAGAATTTTTGGTTAGTTTTGTAAGTGTTGTTTTTATTCTGGTACGTGCAATTTCTGTTTTGGGAGCCATGTAAAGAAAAGCAAGTCCATTATCCCCTTTTAAAGCGACATTGTGACCGGCTAAATTGGCTTTGAGAACAAAGATTTGTTCCTCTTCAGAAAGAGTTTCAAAGAAGTTTTGCCTAAGCGAGGGTAGAAGCGGTATGCTTTTACTTTCATCTTGAGAAACAATTCCAAATCCCCAAAAATTTTCTTTAGCATTTAATACATCTAAATAAGATAGAGTTTCTAGATTTTGCTTTTCTTTTTTGCGAGATTGATTGGCGTTGTTGTATTGAGATTTAGAGGGCACGAATAAAAACTCTTCGGTACTGTTTTGAGGAATAAAAGAAACGAAATAACCAGCGTTGTTGGCTTGTTTAACAAAAGAAAATTCTTCCGGTGTTAAATTTTTAATAGCCTCTTTTTTCTCTTCTTCTGAGGGAATTTCTTCAACTTGAGAGGGGGATAATACCTGAATGGAGGGATTTATTTTTTTAAAATTTTGGACATCTTCATAGCTTAATTCTTTAAAATCTAAATCGGAATTTTGTGCTAAAACAGATGTTTTCTCTTTTGCTGGCGTTTCAAGGTTAATGGCTCGTTTAAAAATAGCGTTTAGATGTTCTATGAGGGCCTCGTTTGTTACCGGTTCCCACTGACCGTCCTCTAATGAAAAGATGGTTGTTGTTGGTTGAGAATAATTTTTTTTGTCATAAGTATAAGAAGCCCGAACAAAAGGTAGATTACAAAGGTAAAAAACACGTTGTAAAATTTGTCCTGTCGGTTTTCCGTCTGTTGTTGTGGCTGTTTGAACCGTATGAGAAAGATCTCCGTTTGGAGCATAAACTGGTTTTGAAACAGAAAGGATGTCATATTTTCCGTCTGCATTTTTTTTATATTGATATCCTGTTTTAATTTGTCCGGTATTGGGATTTAAAATCCAATCTTGATTTAAATTACCATTGTGGTAATATCTTAAAAGAGTTTTATTTTGATGCGTATCAAAATGAACTTCTTCAGCCGGTTTATTGTTGGCATCATAGGTAACAATTCTTAATATTTGAGCTGTCTTTTGAGGATTAACATAAACACGCATCAAATTGCCATTTTCATCTTTTTGGTTGTAAGATTTTGCAATAACGGTTGTCGGGTCTTTTTTTTCGGCATCTGTTAAAGATTTGTATTCATCATGAAAGAATGTTCCCCCTAATTTATAAGAAACAACAACATGGCCGTTTGATAAATATTTTCTGCTCATTTCCGTTTGCTGTATAGAAACCATAGATAACCTCTTAAAAAATATCCCTCATTATATTATACTTAAAACCGAATAAAAAAACAAGTTTTTTATTCGGTTTATAAAACAAAGATGTTTCTTTTTTTTAAAAATCTGAACGGGTTACATCAAATACCTTAGCTTCAGATGTCGGATTAAAGGCGTTACCTAAATCATCTTCAATAATTTGAGAAGATTTCTGTGTGTTTTGTTTTTGACCCTTTTTTATTGATGGTATTGTTTTTTGAGGTTGCTCATTTGTTTTTTTATCACTGATGGTTTTTCTTTTAGATTGTTCTTCAAGAGCCTTTTTTTGCTGAGCTAAACGTTCTTGCTCCAGTGCTTTTTGTTTTGCTGTATATTCTTTTTGATTAAATTCATTTGTATCTTCAATCAATAAATTGCGTACAAGCATATCAGATAAGGCTGTTTTTCTTAAAACGGGATTTTGCTCTATATACCATAAGATATCTTGCCCATTAGAATCTTTTTGATAAATGGATTCACCTGCATGCTTGATAAATAGATTTAAAATATCCGCTCTGGGAGCATAATAGGCGGCAAAAAAGCCGATTGGAAATGTACGAGGAGCTCCTTTGATGGGAAAATCCTCATTGGAAACAAGAGCATTAGGATTAATATTTCCTTTTTCTAATAAAAGCTGCAAAACTTCCGGATTACCTCTTAAAATGGCTAATTGCAAAATAGAACCGCCACACTTAAAGTTCATGTTAAAATTAACACCATCTTTAATCCAAGGTGCAATGTCTTGGGTGGAGCGAGCAGAGCGGATAATTTCTTGTAACGGATGATACAGGCAATCACGATCCGGTGCAGCCACAACTGGTGTTGAAGTTAAAAATGAGAGTGCTAATCCCAATAAAATGGCTTTTTTCATCAATAAGTCTCCTCTTATTTATTTTTTCTCATATGGATTTTGAAATAAAAAAAGATTTTTGTCAATAGAAACGTTTTGATTGATATTATATAAGGAAACAGTTGATTTAATACCTTGCATATCAACAACTTCCCATTGCTTGAGTAATAAGGACTCTTTGTCAATGATTAAGGTTAATGATCCCAGTTCTTTGGCCCCTTTTTTAACGGCTGTTACTTTATATTCATCTAAAATGTCTTTAACGGATGTTACCAAAAACTCAGGATCGTTGAATTTTAAAGAGCTTTTTAAAATGAGACTGACCGGTGTTTGATTTAAATCAAAATAGCTGACTTCTTTTAAATCTTTGTCATGGTAAATTAAATAGCCGTTATTGGCATAAAATTCTAGTGGAGAACCCTTTTGATAAACAAGTCGCATTTTTCCGGGTCGGGACATATATAATGTACCTGTTTGTAAATCATTTTTTGTTTTTGAATTAAATTGTGCAAATTCAGCTTTTAATGTTTTTATTTTATTATATGCTGTTTCTACTTTTTTTAAAATAGTTCTGTTTTGAGGTGTATCTATCGCTTTTTCAACATCACACAGAGCCGGTGTTGAGATAATGATTGATAAAAATAATATAATTGTTTTTTTCATGTTTTTTCCTATGTTATTAAGCATTAACTGTTGGAACGAGAATTTCTCTCTTGCCGGCCATATTTGGTTTTGAAATGACACCCTCTGCTTCCATTCTGTCAATTAGATCGGCTGCTTTATTGTATCCAATTCGTAATTGTCTTTGAACATAACTGGTTGATACTTTTTGATCTCTTAAAATAATAGCAACGGCTTGATCATATAAATCTCCTCCTGTTTGTATATCGGCTTTAGAGCTGTTAGTACCTGCACTGGAGGCATCAACATCTGTTGTTACGGCATTGAGGTATTGAGGTTCTGCCTGCATTTCCCAGTGGTGGACAACCTGTTCCACATCTTTATCGGAAACAAATGGGCCATGTACCCGTTGCGGACGTTGTCCAGCCGGCATAAAGAGCATATCTCCCTTACCCAACAATCTTTCGGCACCGTGTTCATCTAAAATAGTGCGAGAGTCGGTTTTACTTCTAACTTGGAATGACATGCGAGAGGGGAAGTTTGATTTGATGGTTCCTGTGATAACATCAACACTAGGACGTTGGGTGGCTAAAATTAAGTGAATGCCGACCGCACGAGCCATTTGTGCCAATCTTTGAATAAGTGGATCAACTTCTTTGCCGCATCTACCCATTAAATCTGCCATTTCATCAATAATAATTACAATATAAGGAATAGGTGTTAAATCAAATTCCTGCTCTTCATATATAGGGCGTCCTGTTTCGGGGTCAAACCCTGTTTGGACACGACGTGTTAGACTTTTGCCTTCTTGTGCGGCTTGTTTTAATTTTTGATTATAACCTTCAATATTCCTGACACCGAGATGGGACATAGAGGTGTATCTGTCCTCCATTTCCCGAACGGCCCATTTAAGAGCGATAACGACTTTTTCCGGATCAACAACAACCGGTGTTAATAAATGGGGAATTCGGTTATATACGGAAAGTTCAACCATTTTAGGGTCAACCATAATCAAGCGACATTCTGTTGGTGTAAAACGGTAAATCAACGAAAGAACCATAGTGTTAATGGCAACGGATTTACCGGAACCTGTTGTACCTGCAACAAGAAGGTGAGGCATTTTTGCCAAATCTGCAAAAACAGGGGCTCCACCGATATCTTTTCCTAAAATTAACGGTAAGGCACCTGTATTGTTTTTAAATTGAGAATGTTCAATCATCTCGCGAATATAGACAACTTCACGTTTAATATTCGGCATTTCTATGCCAACGGCATCTGTACCCGGAATGACAGCAATACGAACGGATACCACTCTCATTTTCATGGCAATATCATCGGCAAGAGTAATGATTCTAGCACTTTTAATGCCGGCAGAGGGCTGAAATTCATAAAGTGTTACAACCGGTCCCGGATGGGCAGTAACAACTTTTCCTGTGATACTAAACTGAGCCAATACTTCTTCAAGTTCTTTGCTTGTTTTAAGCATAACATCTTTAGATAAGGTTGGTGCATTATTTGATTTAACAGGGTCAAGAAGAGAAGAAGAGGGTAGTTCCAGCCTGTTTTTGTTTTTATGGGATGTTGAAGCGGTTATTTCTTTTTTCTCTTTTGCTTTTTGTTTTACATTTTCAGTTTCTTTCGGTTGTACATCGTTTGATGCGATATTTAAATCTGAAAAAGCCTCATAAGTTTCAAAAGTTGGCTCTATACGTTCTTTCCTTGGCTCTTTTTCTTTTTTCTTAAACGTAAAGAGTTGTCTTTTTTCTTTTTTTACTTTTGGTTCTTTTATAGTTAAATCTTCATTGCTTTGTACTTGAACAGTCTCTTGTACACCTTCAACGGTTTGCGGTGTTAAAAGTTGAGGCAATTTAAAAGCGGGTAGTTTAAATTCAAGAATTTTAGTTTGAGGCAATTTAATTTTCTTAAATCTGGAAAGAAGGGATTTTGAAAGCCATTTTGAAATATTAAGGAATGGAAAATTTAAACCTAAGATGACAAAGGAAGCGGCTAACAGATAAAGGCCTATTTTAAAATAAAATGCAAGATTTTGACTTTGTCCTATCCATTGCGAAAGGTAGAATCCTATAAAACCGCCTCCCTTTGCATTGATCCAAGCACCGTTTGCTGGTATAAAAGAGGGGCCTAATGTCCAGCAAAAAGTTAAAATGCCTATTAAGAATATAGATAAACGCAGTTTAATGAACCTTTTTTTTCTGATAAGCATTAAGCCAAGTGCCAAAAAAGCAAAAGGTATTAAAAATCCGGCTAGACCAAAAAATTGCAATAAAATATCGGCCGTACAAGCACCGAAAAAACCAAAAATATTTTCAACGGGAGCTGTTGTTGCTGTATTAAAAGAAGCATCTGTTGAATGATAAGAAAAACAGGCGATTAATGCGATGATGCCAAAAATTGAAAAAGAAAACCCAAAAATTATCCGTAAAATAAAATTCATTATAACTTCCTTTGATAAAAATAGCCGCTCTTCTTTCTATATCCTTAAATAAAAAAAAATACAACTTTTATTTTAAAAAAGAAAATAAGAAGAGAAAAAGGATTTGTTTTTCTTTATTTTAAAACCTAAAATTAAATGGGGAATAAAGACTTGACAGGGGATTAAAAATCTGCAATAGTGAGCAAAACGAAAGGAAAATAAAATGCATTCAAATTTGTTGTTACGGGTTGTTTCTGCGCTTGTTTTAGCTCCCGTTGTTTTGGGAAGTATTTGGTTTGGAAAGGATTTTTATATGGATTATTCCATTCCCTTGTATACAATTTTATTAGCGGTTTTTGGAGCCGGATTGGCATGGGAATGGACGATGATGTTTGATAAAAAAGTTTCGGTTAATACAATTTATATGGCTGTTTGTGCGTGTTTGTGTGCATTTATGACGGAGTCAAGTCCTTTGTTTGCTTTGTGGCTTGCATTGTTGGGTACAACGCTTGTTTTTCATAAGTCGGGCTCCAGACTTTTATATTCATTGGGGACATTATACATTTGTATTCCTTTGATTTCTTTGGGATATATATATTATGTGAATGATTCCGTCAGTCGTGAAATTGTTTTGTGGCTCTTTTTTGTTGTATGGGCAACAGATATTGGGGGGTATGTTGTCGGTAAAAGTATTGGTGGCCCTAAAATCGCTCCTAAAATCAGTGCTAAAAAAACATGGTCAGGTTTGATCGGCGGAGCTGCTTTTGCAATGGGTGTTGCTTATGTCTTTGCCCTGTATTTAAATGCTAATAATTATCTTTCACCGGTAAATGGTGTTTCTTTTGAGCAGGTGAAAATAGTTTTGGTTTGGTCAGCCTGCGTTCTTGCTGTTGTATCTCAGGCGGGTGATTTTTTTGAATCGTATATTAAACGCTCCTTGAATTTAAAAGATTCAAGTAATATTATACCGGGGCATGGTGGGTTATTTGATCGTGTTGACGGCTTGTTGTTTGCGGCAGTATTAACGGCATTGATTATCTACTTTTTTAATGAGGGGAGTGTTATTTTTTAATGTTTGAAAGTTTGTTTTACGGCTCTTTTTATTTGTGCTCGTTTGTATTGGTCCTTTCCTTGATTGTGGTTATTCATGAGGGTGGACACTTTATGATGGCCAGATGGTGTGGTGTTCATGTAACGGATTTTTCCATTGGTTTTGGTAAAGAATTATTTTCTTGGACGGATAAAAAAGGTACTAAATGGAAAATTTGTCTTATTCCACTCGGCGGATATGTGAAAATGTTGGGTGATACGGATGCTACCAGTGCAACATCTACGACGGAGGGGCTTTCTGAAGAAGATAAGAAAAAAGCATTTTTAACGCAAAAATTATGGAAAAGGGCTTTGATTATTTTTGCTGGTCCCGGGATGAATTATTTGTTTGCCATTATTGTATTAACCGGTATTTTGTTCTCTTATGGGGATACAAAATTATTACCGGTTATCGGTAGTGTCTTGCCGGATTCTCCAGCTTTTGAAGCCGGTCTTAAAGCAGGCGATAAGTTTATTATGATAAATAATCAAAAAGTTGAAGAATTTTCGGATGTTGTCAGAATAACTCGTTTAACTGAGTTTGAAAAGCCATTGGATATTGTTTTTGACAGAGATGGTGTAGAACATAGATTGCAGTTGATGCCTAAATATATGGAGGGGCATAAGTATCCGATGATTGGTTTTTCGGCATCTATGAAGTATAAAGAACCGGTTAAAAATTTAAGTTTGGGTGCTTCCTTTATTAAATCAGTTGATACTGTTTGGAAAATGACGGTAGATACACTTGTTTACTTGGGTCAGGTTTTGTTTGACAGCAGATCTCCAAAAGACATGAGAGGACCGTTGGGGATTGCTGAAATGTCGGGTGATGCCGTTCAAGGTGGATTTTTCTCTTTGTTAATGTTCATTGTGCAGATTTCTGTAGCGGTTGGATTTATGAATTTGTTGCCGATACCGTTATTGGATGGTGGACATTTAGCTTTTTATGCCGTTGAAGCGGTTATCGGCAGACCTCTGCCGGAGCGTGCTCAAAATGCCTTTTTAATGGCAGGTTTGAGTGTTTTATTATTGTTGCTGGCTTACACTATGTTTTTAGATGTGCCACGTATTATGCAAAGGATTTTCGGATGAAAAAATTTGTTGGTTTTGCGTTTTTAGCTTCATCAGTACTTTCGTCTTCTGTCGCTGCTGAGGTGCTGAAAAATGTTTCTATAGAAGGAACTCATCGTTTTGAGCCTGCGTCTGTTATGAGAAATTTAAATATTTCTAAAGGACAAAATATAACACCGTATGATTTGGATAATATCACAAAAACATTATTTGATACTCGTTTGTTTTCTGATGTCAACGTTGGGATGAATAATGGAACATTGTTTATTAAGGTTGAGGAAAATCCAATTGTTCGTGAAGTTTATTTTGAAGGTAACGACAAAATGGATGATGACGTTTTAAAAGCAGAAATAGAGTTAAAGCCAAGAACGGTTTATACCGCCAATACGGCACAGTCTGATGCGGATAGATTGCTTACACTTTATAAAAGAAGTGGTCGTTTTGGTGCTTCTGTAACGCCAAAAATCATTAAAAAGGATCAAAATCGTGTAGATGTTGTTTTTGAAATTGAAGAAGGTCCAAAAACAACTATAGAAAAAATTAGTTTTATCGGTAATGAAAAATTTGATTCGGGTACCTTAAAAGATGTTATGGTAACAAAAGAAAATGCCTGGTATCGTTTTTTTGCAAGTACGGATACTTATGATCCGGACCGTTTAAACTATGATAAAGAAATGTTGCGTCGTTTTTATTTAAGGCATGGCTATGTTGATTTTGAAGTTGAAGATGCGGCTGCTGAGTTATTACCGGATAAATCCGGATTTACATTGACGATTCGTGTTAAAGAGGGTGAAAGATACCGCTTTGCTCAACCTGAGATAAAGGTTTCTCTTCCGCAATATGCTCAAAGAGCTAATAAAGAGGAATTAATAAAGTTATTGACTTTTGAACAAGGCGATAGATTTAATGCTGATTTAATTGATTCAACTATTGAAGGCTTAACGGATAAATTTGCGAATGAAGGATACGCTTTTGTGGAAGTTGTACCTGAATTTAAGAAGAATACGGAGGATAGAACTGTTAAAGTTATTTTTAGGGTTCAAGAAGGTGAAAAAGTCTTTGTTAATAAAATTAATATACATGGCAATTCCAGAACTCAAGATAAAGTTATCCGTAGAGAGTTCAAAATTAAAGAGGGGGATGCTTTTAATGCATCTAAACTCCGTCGGTCTAAACAAAAAGTTGAAGATTTAGATTATTTTGAAAAAGTTGATTTTAAAACCGTTCCTGTTTATGGGGATGCCTCTAAAACAAATGTAGATGTTTCTGTTGCCGAAAAATCAACCGGTTCATTTAATGTCGGGGTTGGTTGGTCATCTTATGACGGTATGCTCTTTGAAACAGGGATTGTGGAACGTAATATCTTAGGTACCGGCAATATCGTTAATTTAAATGCGATGCTTTCACAAAAAGAAACACAGTATGTTGCCGGTTTAACCAATCCTTATTTTATGGATTTACCTTTGCTGGCCGGTTTAGAGTTGTTTAGGACAACAAGAGATAACAGCGATTCCAGTTCATATAGCTACACATCATACGGTGTAACAACAAGATTTGGTTGGAACTATACAGATGCATTACGTCAAACAGTTCGTTATACTTTAAGACAAGATGATGTTAATGATATTGACAGTGATGCCTCAACTTATATTAGAGAACAAGAAGGTAAAACAAATGTTTCTTTAATCGGCCAAGATATCAGTTATGATAAACGGGATAGTAAAATTAATCCGACAGAAGGGTATTATCTCTCTATGGGTACGGATTTTGCAGGTGTTGGTGGAGATACAAAGTTTGTTCGTATTACGGCAACAGCTGTTCAGTATTTCTCTTTGACGGATGACGTTGTCCTTTCATTACGGGGAGACGGTGGACACATTTGGGGTGTCGGTGGTAAAGATGTTCGTATTAACAACCGTTTCTTCTTAGGTGATTACTCTTTAAGAGGATTTGAATATGGTGGCGTTGGTGCAAGAGATAGAGCTACTGATGACGCTTTAGGCGGTAATTGGTATGCCACAGCTTCAACAGAATTGGTTTTTCCGCTTGGATTACCCAGAGAAATCGGTATCAAAGGAAAAACTTTTGTTGATGCGGGTGTAATTGGTAAACCTGATGGATACGACAGAGACAATATGGATTATAGTAACGGAGTGCGTGTTGCTGTCGGTACAGGTATTTTATGGCAGTCTCCAATGGGAATGATTAATCTGGATTTCTCATTGCCGGTTGTCAAAGAGTCTTATGATAAAACACAAGTATTCCGTTTGAACTTTGGGAAAGGATTTTAAAAATGAATAAAAGATTATTAACAGTTTGTGCCGGTTGTGGTATTGCAGCTTTATTGATTGCAGGGGGAATAGCTGTCGGTTCATCTAGTTCGTCAGTTGGTGTTTTAGATTTGGATCGCGTACAGCTTGAAGCTCAAGCATACGAAAAAGTCAGAATTGAAACGGAAAAACATGTTAGTGCTTTAAAGGCTCGTTATGCGGACGAAGAAAAAGCCTTACAAGCAAAAGCGGTGGACTTAAATAAAAAAATTTCTCAGGAAGGAAAACAAAATGCTTATGCCTCTGAGGTTCAAAAATTTAATAAGGAATTAGCTGAGTTTCAAAAAAAGGTTCAATTCCAATCAATTTTAATTTCAAGGGCTAGACAGGCAGCACTTAACCAAGTAGCACCTGTTGCACAGGCTTCTTTAAAAGAGCTTAGTCAAAAAAAGGATCTGAAAATTATTTTGCCACGTCCTTATGTAACATATTTTTCTCCAACTGTTGATGTAACGGATGATTTTATTAAATTATTAGATGATAAAGATATTCCGGTTGCTTATCCGGATCCGGCACAATTTACAATTCCTGCAACGGCTCAACAAGGAGTTGCAGCAGCTAAAGAAACAACTTCTGTAGAGAAAAAATAATGGCTGATTCAAGGTTTTTTAAAAAGGTAGCTTCTTTAAAGCTGAAAGATATTGCAGCAATCGGGGAGATTAAACTCCCCGACAATGTTGATTTAGAACAAGAATTTTTAGATGTGGCTGCTATAGATAAAGCCACCTCTAACGAGGTAACATGGGCATTTATTCCGGCAATGAGGGAGGCTTTAAAAGTAACAAAAGCAGGGGCAGTAATCGTTCCTGAAAAGTTTTTAGAGTTTGTGCCTGAAGGTGTTATTCCGTTAATTAGTGCTGATCCGCATCGATCATATGGGTTGGTAGCTAGTGCATTTTATCCCAGAGAAGTAAAAAGCTATATTTCAGATAAAGCTTTTATTCATGAAAGTGCCGTACTTGGAGATGGCTGTCGGGTTGAAGCCGGTGCTTTTATCGGAGAAAATGTTGTATTAGGTGACAGATGTGATGTCAGAGCAAATGCCGTTATAGAAAGTGGTGTACAAATGGGTGATGATTGTATCATTGGTGCTAATGCAACGGTTTCGCATTGTATAGCCGGATCAAAAGTTTATGTCTATCCTGGTGCACATATTGGTCAAGACGGTTTTGGTTTTGCTATGTCGGTAAAGGGGCCGGCAAAAGTACCGCAACTAGGTCGGGTTGTAATTGGTAACGATGTTGAAATCGGTTCAGGCACAACGGTTGACCGAGGTGCTATGGGTGATACAGTTATTTCAGATGGTTGCCGTATTGATAATTTGGTTCAAGTTGCTCACAATGTTAAATTAGGCAGATGCTGTGTTATTGTTTCGCAGGTCGGTATTGCCGGTAGCTGTGAATTTGGTGATTTTGTTGTTGCCGGCGGTCAAGTCGGTTTTGCAGGTCATTTAAAAATTGGTTCCGGAGCTCAAATTGCTGCTCAGTCCGGTTTGATGAGTGATGTGCCTCCAGGAGCCGTTTTAATGGGGTCCCCGGCTGTTTCCCGTGTTGAATTTATGCGTCAACAAATTGCATTACAACGTTTGACAAAAAAGAAAAAAGAAGATTAAAGGATTAGGAAATGGAACAAACAAACGAACAGACAACTCAAGAGACAAATGTAATAGAGGAAATCAGAATTGGTGAGATTTTAAAATTATTGCCACATAGATATCCGTTTTTATTGGTTGACAGGCTTAAAAATGTTGTCCCTGGTGAAAGTGGTATCGGTATAAAGAATGTTACGATGAATGAGGGCTTTTTTCAAGGGCATTTTCCTGACAATCCGGTTATGCCGGGTGTTTTACAGATTGAAGCTATGGCTCAAACGGCCGGTATTATTGTTTTAACGGCATTTCCTGAAGAAGAAAGATCCGGTAATAGTGTTTATTTTATGACGGTTGATGAGGTTAAATTCAGAAAACCAATTCTTCCTGGAGATGTTATTGAATTTACCGTTAAAAAAGAACAAGCCGTACGTAATGTTTTTAAATTCCGTGGTGAAGCTAGAGTTGATGGAAAATTGGTTTCTCAAGCAACATTCAGTGCTATGGTTTTTAAGAAAGCCTAAGATTTAACAAAGGAGAAAAAATACGCCCAAATGACAGATAAAAACAGTTTGTCGGTATGGGCGTTTTTTTTAAGGCCGTTCAAAAGAGTAACAAAGGAGTAAAAAATGGCTAAAATTCATCCAAGTGCAATTATTCATCCAAATGCAAAAATAGCTGATGATGTAGAAATCGGTCCTTTTTGTAGTGTTGGGGAGCATGTAGAAATCGGTTCCGGTACAAAACTTATGTCCCATGTTGTGATTGATGGAGTAACAAAGTTAGGCAAAAGAAATACGGTTTATCCTTTTGCGGCTTTAGGTTTATTGGCTCAACATAAACGTTCAAATGCACCGGATGCTCAGTTAATTATTGGTGATGATAATACCTTTAGAGAGCATGTAACGGCACATGTTGGCTCAGAAGTTGATAATAAAATCACCATTATCGGTAATCGCAATTTGTTTTTGGTGGCTTCACATATCGCTCATGACTGTATTTTGGGAGATGATATTGTGATGAGTAATAATGCAACTTTGGCCGGTCATGTCCATGTAGGTAATAAAGCAATCATCGGTGGTCTTTCTGCTGTTTTACAATTTACCAGAATCGGGGATGGTGCTATGATTGGTGGTATGTGTGGTGTAACACGTGATATTATTCCGTATGGGTTAATGATGGGGGGTGTTCGTCAAGGTTTAAGTGGATTAAATTTAATCGGTTTACAACGTGCCGGTGTTGAAAAAGAGAATATTTTGATGATGCAACAAGCTTATAAAACACTATTTGATAAAGAAAAGGGTACATTTGCAGATAGAATTTCTTTAGTAGAGCAAAATGAAATTTGGATGAATAATCCGTTGATTAAACAACAGATTGATTTTGTTAAAAATCCATCTAAAAATAACATTTTGCAACCGGATTGATGGAAGGAAAAATAAATGCGCTTTTTATCATTAAGGAGAAAGCCCGTTAATGGAGGGTATTTAGATAGAGGTAAACCTGCAGTCGGCATTATTGCAGGTAGCGGTGTTTTACCGGCCGCTTTGGCGGAAAAACTCTATCGGCAGAATTATCCTGTTTTTGTTTTGGCTTTAAAAGGCCATGCAGATAAAAAGCTATTTAATAAATACATACAGCTTAAAGAGGTGCGTTTAGGTGCCGTTGGAAAAGTTTTTAACCTGTTAAAAAAATATGGTGTAAAACAAATTGTTTTTATCGGCGGTGTTAAGCGTCCCTCTTTTTGTGAACTACGGCCTGATTTAAAAGGGTTATCTCTTTTGACAAAATTATCTTTAAAAGCATTGGGAGATGACTCTCTTTTGCGTTTTGTTATTAAAGAGGTTGAAAAACAAGGGTTTGAAGTTAAAGGCATTCATGAATATATGCCCGAGCTTTTGGTCCCTATGGGGTGTATGACCAATCAAAAACCGACGGCAAGTGATTTGGTTGACATCAAAAGAGGATATGATGTTGCAAAACTTTTAGGGCAGGCGGATGTTGGTCAATCCGTTATTGTGCAACAAGGATTGGTTTTATCTGTTGAAGGGATTGAAGGAACAGGGCCCCTCATAGAGCGGACAAAATCTTTAAAACGTAAAGGTCCGGGTGGTGTTCTTGTAAAAACGATTAAGCCTCAACAAGAAAAACGCATTGATATGCCGACAATCGGACCGCAAACGGTTCAGGCTATTTTTGATGCCGATTTAAAGGGTATTGCTGTAGAAGCGAATAAAGTTCTATTAGCAGATGCTGAGGAAACACTTTCTTTAGCTAACAAGCTCAATATTTTTATTGTGGGAATTTCATCTCAAGCAGAGGAAAAAAAGAATGCAAAGAAGAAAAAACGTTTTAAAAGAAAATGAAACGATAAAAATTTATTTGGTTACAGGAGAGCCGTCCGGTGATTTATTGGGGGCTCGTTTAATGCGTTCTTTAAAAAAAAGATACCCAAACCAAATTTTATTTTATGGTTTGGGAGGGGAGTCCATGATAAAGGAGGGGCTTAATTCTCTTTTTGATATCAAAGATTTAGCTGTTATGGGTTTTGCTGAAGTTATACCGAGTATTCCGCTTATTTTAAAACGATTGGATGAAACGGTTAAGGATATTATAGCGGTTAACCCTGACATTGTCATGACGATTGACAGTTTTAGTTTTTCAGCAAGGGTGCATAAAAAATTAAAAGCCTTGCAGTTTAATAAACCGCATGTGCATTGTGTTGCCCCGCAGGTTTGGGCTTGGAAGAAAAAAAGAGCTAAAAAAGTCAGTGCCTATATGGATCATTTGTTTTGTTTATTGCCATATGAAGAAAAATATTTTACCCCCTATGGCATGCAAACAACATTTATCGG
Source organism: uncultured Alphaproteobacteria bacterium (assembly GCA_937906925.1). Lineage (GTDB taxonomy): Bacteria > Pseudomonadota > Alphaproteobacteria > CAAHEQ01 > UBA3637 > RGIG4140. The sequence continues at coordinate 41,202 of CALCTR010000029.1, read as the reverse complement.
GCATCCGGTTATTGAAGGTGGTTCGGATAAAGGTGATGCTGAAAAATTTAAAAAAACACATCAAATACCCGCAAATTCTTTGGTGTTGTGTATGCTCCCCGGCAGTAGAAAAAATGAGGTAGCCTATTTGATGGATGTATTTATGAAGACGGCCGAAAATATCCGACAAACAAACCCGAATTTGTTTGTTGTTATTCCAACAGTTGCAACGGTAGCTGATAAACTTAAAGAAACATTAAAAGATTGGCCGATACCTTATATAATAGTGCAGGGGGAAAAACAAAGATATGATGCTTTTGCCGCTTCAGATGTCGCGATGGCGGCTTCCGGAACAGTCAGCTTAGAATTGGCATTTGCTTCAGTACCGCATTTAATTGCTTATCGTGTCAGCAAATTAACAGGGTTTTTAGCCAAACGACTGCTTAAAATCAAGTATGTAAATTTGATAAATATTTTAGCTGATAAAGAGGTTATACCTGAATTATTGCAAGATAAATGTACGGTTGAAAATTTAACCCAAACGGTGCAAACCTTGTTACAAGGGGGCAAACAAAATGTAGAACCGAGCTTAAATCAGCTGGGCTTAAATCAGGATTTATTACCCTCAGAAAAAATGGGTGAAGTTTTGATATCACTTGCTCTTGATGCAAAAAAATAGAAAATTTATTCTTTAAAAACTCTTTTATTACAAAATGTTATTTTTATTTGTGATATTTGTCATTATTTTTCTTTATTTTTTATCAAAAATAAGGTATAATAAAAGGAATAAGTCATTTAAGGAGTTGGGATGGGTAATAAAAAGACATATACACAATCAGTTGACAGCTTGTTGGATAACAAATTAAAAGAACAGGCTTATTTAGAGTATAAGGCAGCTAAGCATGAAGTTTATGATTTAATCAAAAAACAGGATGCGTATGGTGTTATATCCGCTATTTTATCACCTAAAGGAGCTAGTTTAGCCGGTTTATCTTTTATGCCTGTTCCGCGGATTGTTTCATGGTTAGGGTGCTGTACAAAATCGGATTTAGATACTTTTTTGACCTTTCAAAAAAAATTAAGGAATGTTCAGGCAAAAGCTTTTATTAACGAAGCTGCTTTTAACATGAGAGAGAGGAGGCTTAAGGTCTCAGATATTTTGATGCCGACTCCCGCTTATGGTGATGTGATAGAGTATGCTAAAAATTTTGGTTATATCCTCTCTATTCCTAAAAAAGCACTTGCTATTGCTGAAGAAGTTAGAAGAACAGCCACTCTTTTTGAAATTGTTAAAACAAACGTTAATAGATTTTGTTTACCCATAGATGACGGGCTTATAACGACAAGTTGGGTAGATTATACCTCACCGTCTGAAACGGAATATAACATTTTGCAAAATTTATGTTTATTGCAAGAGAGTCTGCCTTTTGTGAGTTTAGAGTTAAATCGGTTGTTAAATATAGCCATATTACGGCGGTTTTTATCTCAAACTGAGGCATTAAAAAAGTTAGCTACAGTTTTAAAGAATAACAAGTTACAAACATTTAGAATTGATTATGCCGTCAAAGAGATAGAGTTTTTAAGTTGTCCGGATATCAAGGTGTTGCGAGCCGTTAATCCGCAACAAATTTTGTATCATGTTATTCAAAAATCTAAATCCGTACTTGAAAATTATCCAAATGAGGGTGATAAAGAGGTTTTGGTAAAGTGGCTGTCAAGAGGGGTTAAAGAGTTTGAAGAGAGTCTGCCGGATAAGTTAAAACAACCGACAAATGTGCCACTTTCAATAGATTTATCCTTTTTAAATGATGAGGAAGATGAGTTGACAGATGGGATGGAAAAGTCGGAGGATACTAAAGATCAGGATTTGCCTCCTCTGATAGAAGAAATAGAACGAGATGATGATTATACAGATTTTTTTAAAGCGGTAGAAGCCGGCTTGCCTAAGGAAGAGGCCCTTGTTTATCTGGCTCAAAATTATCATAAAGGCGTTTATAGAGATTTAAAACTGCATCTTTATCGCAAGCATCAAAAAGGTGAAGATGATGCCTATTTGCAGATAGATGAGTTGCCTGAAGAGTTAAGAGAAATTTTCTGTATTTCAAATTTGCCGGATATATATACTTTTTTTGCATTAGGGATTATTACAAAAGATCAGGCTGACAATTTATCAAAATTAGCACAAGATATATTTCAAGAAAAAGGGATAGAAAAGTTAGATGAGCTTTTTGATGTTTATATGCAAAAGAATCAAGGGCAGATAACTGATGAGATGGATGAAGCCTATGATGCTTATAGATGCGGTAAAGAGACCGGTGATTATCAATATTTAAATTTGAATGAAACGCTTTTAAATTTGGGTTTATCGCCGGCAGAAATTGAAGATTTAGTTCCAAGTGTCAAGGAGCTTTATCATTATCTTATAGCCAATGGGTTTGATAAGTATGAGGATTTGATAACCTATTTTGATACAAACAGTTTTGATTTAGCGGATGATTTTAAAGAGCTTGCCGGTTTAATTATAGATGACTTTAATGGTATAAAGTATATGACGGTGCAGGATTTATCTGTTAAAACGCCTTGTATCAGAACGGATATGCCAAATAAAACGATTATAAATCAACTAGTTATTATTCGTGATGTTTTTGTGGCTTTACAAGACTATGTAGAACAAACGCCTATGTTAAAAGAGGCAAAAATCCTGTGGAAAAAGATGGTGTATGCCCTTTATCATAACAGGCTTAAACAGTTAGATGAATTGCCGATTAACAAATATCATCCCAATATCACGCCCCAATTAAAATGGATGAGCCGTCATTTTGCTAAAAAGTTTCCAAACAGCAATGTGCTAAATGATAAGGATAAAAATTTGGCATTTATGGCAAACGTGGCACGGATGCTTTTAAGAGTGGGGAGTAGATCAACAAAACTGGCTTCTTATTATGAGTTTTTATTTAATGACAGTTTTGGTTCCACCTTTAAAAAGGATGAAGATTTATGTGGTATAAAGGTTCAGCCGATACCGCTTGTCAAGCCGATAGACAATGATTTATCATTAACAGAGCTTAAACAGGTGGTACAAGGGTTGTATGAAGATTGCACCACGCCAAAAGATAGAGAGATAAATCGCAATGATACAAGATGTGCCTTTGCACATTGTAGCGAGGTGGATATGCTATCTGTGATGGGTGTTATCAATCAGGTGGAATATTGGCATTTAGCTAAGGCTATTGATAATTCTTATGCTGAAAATCTTTTAGAATCCATAGGCTCTATTGAGGATGCTTTAAATTATTTGGATAAAACAAACGCACCATTCAGGCCGTATATAACGCCACATCATTTAACAGTGATGCAACGAATCAAGGGGGCATCTGCTTTGATAGATTCCTCTTATCAGTATGAGCATGTGAAAAATAGCATTATAGATTATAAACAAGAAAGACCCAGTGTAACGGTTCAAGAGTTGCAAAAAATTCCTTTAGAGGCAGAGGGGCGGTTGTTAGATACACTCATTGCAATGATGAGTGATTTACCAGAAGAGAATTTATTACAAAGTCGTCCGCTGAAATTGATTTTAAATTCTTATTATAAAGAATGCACACAAGGGATTTATGACCTGATGCAACAAGACAAGGAGACAAGACCGGATATTTATGAGAGATTGCAACGGCAAAAAATCATCTTTGGTTTACAAGAGGGTTTAAAGGTTGAAACGATAAACTCCCGTCTTAAACATTATCCGCGATTGTTTCACCTGATGCGACAGGGGATTTTGCGCCAATATGAAAATGACCACCACAGACGCAGTTTTCATTTAGCTTTTTTTGAAAAAGAGATTGCCCCCTTTGTTTCAATTTATAAAAATAAGGACAGCCGACTGGCGCTGTATTTAGGTGTTCAGCAAAAAAGTGCGGACAGAACAAAATAAAAAAAACGGCCTAAAAAGGTCGTTTTTTTTAATGGGGCGAAAGATGGGACTCGAACCCACGACATCTGGTACCACAAACCAGCGCTCTAACCAACTGAGCTACATTCGCCATCGGTACTTTAGGGATTTTATACAAAAGATTTTTCATTGTCAAGAAAAAAAACAACTTTTTATATTTTTTTATTTTTTGATAAAAATATGTTGCATCGGAATAATTTTTCTGCTAAAGGGTTTTTGCAATTTTTTTATTATTGTTTTTAAAATAAAAATCATTTAAAATCAGTTAATTATTTCAAAAAAACGAATCGGTTTATTAAAGAGTCTATTAATTTGCCGACCTAAAAAGGCCAAAATGGGGCAAAAAATGACCATTTTGGTATAATAATACCGCACAAAATCCCCTCAAAAAGCACTGTCAAAACATAAAAAATCACAAAAACGGCAATTTTATGCTTAATTTTTGTCAAAAAATAAGTATTTAAAATCAGTGTGTTACATATTATTTTTGAAAAAATGTTAATATTTTTTTAACTTTTTTAGCCTCAAAAATCTAAACTCGTGGTATAATAAAAGTATGGGAAGAGGGATGAGTGCATAAAAAATGGCCGTTTTTCTTTCCGAAGATTTTTTAAACAAAAGGACCGAACATGTAGTTTTAATTTTTTAAAGGAGGCATACCATGATGCACTATTCAAGAACCACTCTTAGAGAACTGAAAAAACGGTATTTAAATGTTCTAAAAAAATGCTTCCTTGCAAATTTAATGGCTTTTGGTGTGATTACCTTGTCTACACCGGCAACAGCAGAAACAATAACTAAGCCTGTTAATAATGGTCCTGGTTCTTCTTTAACTTATGAAGAAGCTATAACAGCCAGTGGATTAACAGCATCCGGGTCGTCTGGCGGGGTGATTGCTAATCGTGGTAATATTTCTTTTAACGCCGATGCAGATTTTATCTCTAACACAGCATCCTACTCTGGTGGGGCGATTAGTAATGCCTGTGGTGGAAACATGTCTTTTAATGCCGATGCAGATTTTATCTCTAACACAGCATCCTCCTCCTATGGTGGGGCGATTAGTAATGATGGTGGTGGAACCATTACGTTTAGTAGCACCGCAACATTTAGCTCTAACACAGCATCCAGCGTTGGTGGGGCGATTGATAATGGTGGAACCATTGAGTTTGGTAGCACCGCAACATTTGAGAATAACACAGCATCCGAGGGTGGAGCGATTTTTAATAGTTATGAAACCATTGAATTTGCTAACACCGCAACATTTACAGAAAACAAAGCAACAAATGGCTCTGGTGGGGCGATTAGTAATGCCTGTGGTGGAAACATGTCTTTTAATGCTGATGCAGATTTTACCTCTAACAAAGCAACAGATGGCTTGGGTGGGGCGATTTATAATGGTGGATACATCACGTTTGATAACACAGCAGAATTCACCTCTAACACAGCATCCGAGGGTGGGGCGATTTATAATTATGAAACCATTGAATTTACTAACACCGCAACATTTACCTCTAACGAAGCATCCGTAGGTGGTGCGATTTATAATGATGATGGAACCATCACGTTTAATGGCGGAGCAGAATTTACGCAAAACGAAGCAACAGGTAATGGCGGTGGAATCAACAATCAACGTTCAGGAACGCTTAATATAACAAATGGAACAACCATCAGTCAAAACTCAAGCGGTCAAAATGGTGGTGGTCTTTTCAACCAAGGAACGGTTAATGTTACAAACATATCTGCAGGATCTGAGCTTTTAATCAGCAATAACACTGCACGACAATGGGGTGGCGGTGTGTTAAATGGTGCCTCAGCAGCAAGTTTAACAGTTGGCTTAGATTCAGATCCAGTAACCGTAAGATTTGTGGGTAACCAAGCAGGTGCTGCAGGTGGTGCGTTAAGCAATAGATTAGGTGCAAAAGCCGAATTTTATGGTGATGTTGTGTTTGAAGAAAACAAAGTTACAAATACAACAGCAGGAACTTCAGACAATGGCGGTGGTGCAATTTATTTAACAACCAATCAAAGCGAATATGAAACAGCCCGTTCAGAAGTTAAATTTAAAGGGAATACAACATTTACAAACAACACAACAATTGTAAAAGATGCAAATGATACGGTTGTTTCAAGTTCAGACGGTGGCGCCATTTATAATAAGATGTCATTAGTTGAATTTGCAAGTGGTAAAAAGGCAACATTTGATGGTAACTCAGCCTCTTCTGGTGGTGCTATTTATAATGATAGCTATGCCGGGTCAACAGCTCCTGCTATAATTAATTTCTCAGGTACATCCGAGTTTAAAAATAACATAGCTTTATCTGGAGGTGGGGCGATTTATAATAGTGGAGCCATGGAGTTTGGTAATACGGCGACATTTACCTCTAACAAAGCATCCTCAAATGGTGGGGCGATTTATAATAATGGTGCAATGTCTTTTGATTCTGGTGTGGATTTTATCTTTAACACGGCAACCAATGTTGGAGGGGCGATTGCTAATAATATTGGTGGCACTATGTCTTTTGATTCCGAGGTAGATTTCAGTTCTAATGAATCAACAAATAATGGCGGTGCTATCTATAATAGATATGGTGGAGTTATCGCGTTTGAGAACATAGCAACCTTTAATGGTAACAAATCAATTACTGGTAATGGTGGGGCGATTTATAACGAGGGAGGTACACTAAGAGATTTTTTAGATGGTTTTAATATAGATACTTATGGTGTAAAAATTGATGAGGATGCACGATTTGAAGGTAATACAGCAAGTTCCGGTGGGGCAATTTATAACACTAAATTTATGAATTTAATGGGTACTTCTACATTTATAAATAACCACGCAACAACAGAATCGGGTGGGGCCATTTGGAATAGTGGTAAAAACAGCGAAGCCAGAATTTTGGGGTATGGTGCTTTTATTTTGGATTCTGAGTCCGGACTTTCTTTAAAAGGTACGTTTTCTGGTAATACGGCAAAAACAAATGGTGGTGCTGTTTATAACGAAGGAGCCATGGAAATAGGTATTGATAGAATTGAGACATTATTTGGCGGAGATACTGAGGCAGAGGGTAATCACGCTGAAGCGAGTGGTGGTGCTGTTTATAATGCTGCTAGTGGTGATATGCATATAAAGAATACAACTTTTGAAAATAATACGGCTGGAACAAATGGTGGTGCCATTTATAATGCCGGTAGAATGGGTTTAACGTCAACAAGTTTTATCAATAATACGGCCACCAATGAGGGAGGGGCTATCTATAATACTGGAGATTTAACTATTGAAGGTGGTGTTAGTTTTACGGGCAATCAGGTGGCTAATTCTTCTGCTAATTCCAAAGATATTTATATGTCAAGTGGGTCAACACTTACATTTGGTTCAATGTGGAGTGCTGGATCTACCGATGCAAGCGAATATATAGTAGATGGCGGTATTGCAGGTTCCGGTACAATTACAAAAAGTAGTACCGGTACGCTTTATTTAGCATTAGATGATTTTTCAAAAGCATCTGATAACACCTCTTTTACAGGTACGTTTATACAAACTTCCGGTACTACAATCGCTGACAGTACAAAGTTTTTTACCGGAGAAAATATTATTGAGGGTGGGGAACTTATCACTCAGGGGGCTTCTTTAGATTATAGTGCAGGTGTAAGGAGAGGTGGAAAAATCACTCATACAAATACCGGTTCAGAAAAAATAAATGTGTCAGATAAATATTCGTTTAACATGGATGCTGATGATGCTGTTATAACTCTTAATAATGGTTCCTATGAAATAGAAAATATGGGTGCTTCAATAAGCAATACAAATAAATTAGTTTTTAATGATGCTTCTGTTGATTTTTTGGATACAAATTATCAAGGTATAACATATACATTTAATGATACTTCATTAAATTTAGAGGGAAATGTTTCTTTTGATAATTTGGCAGGTACAGGTAGTACCTTGAATTTTGCTTTAGGTAAGACGTTGACAGCCGGTACAAGTTTAACAAACACACCGGTTCAGTTGAATGTGGGAACGGTAGGCTTAAATTATTCAGGAGTTGGTTATACCTATGATGTTTTAAATGGGAACGTTGTATTTGATGAGAGCTCTGTTCCGACGGATATGAAATATCTTTCAACCAAAGAGTTGGGATATATGACTTTGGTTAATAATAATCAAGATATAAAATTTGTTTCTGCAGGACTTGGTGTAACTAATCGTTATGAGGGAGAAGCTGTTTTTAGTGTCCAAAATGCAGCTGCAGAAAATAATGGTAAAAATATTTATACCGTTACGGAAAATGATTTAAAAAATGGCTCTTTGGGTGTATTGGGAGGTGGAAATAAAATCGTTCAAGGATATGCGGCATATCCGGAATTTGATGATCCCTCAAATATGCCTTTATTTCCTGTCAAGCCAGATATAGGTGGATTAGGTTTTGTTATCAATGCAAATGGATATAATCTTTTTGATTTGCAAAATAATAGTGGCAATTTAACTGTTAATGATTTGGCTATTCAAAATGCTAGTTTGGTTGCCAATATAGAAAGTGGTAAAACTGCAACATTTAGGGATGTTAATATTCAAAATTCAGGTGAGACACCAATATCAAGTGTGTTTGAATACACTGCTTTTAATAATAAAGGAACTTTAAATTTAGATCGGGTAAACATAGATACAACATCTGGTGATATTAAAAATATAGGTAAGATATCAGCAACAGCTAGCACTTTGCAAGATGTAATAAATGAGGGTGTTCTTACCTCCGCAAACACACAGATGGATTCTGTAATAAACAGTGATAGCTTTGTATCAGATGGCGATACGATTACATCCTTAACAAATACGGGTGAGGCAACGCTTACAGATGCTAGAATCACTTTGGTGAAAAATGAAAATGCGGGAGCTATAGATCTTGTAGATTCAATCGTTACAACACTTGAAAATAAAGGTCAAACAACGGTTGAGGATGGTGAGATTACAGCCCTTAGCAACAATGCCGGCACTATTAGATTAGAAGGAATAACAACTGTATCCGGTTTAACATCAGCAAATGGCGGAGATATAAATATAAGTGGAACTGTTGCCTTAGAAGGAGGCGTTAAAGGCGTTGGCAATATAAACAATAGCGGCACCTTAACTTTTGCAAGTGGTGATAATACAAACTTTAAGGGTACATTTACGCAAATAGGTGGTACGACCACAGCTGATAGCACTAATTTCTTTGGTGGTACAAATATAATTGAAGGTGGTAAGCTAAATACAAGAGGTGATTCTTTAGATTATACGGCTACTGTCAATGGGGGTTCTTTAGAACATACACATACAGGCACAGAAGCATCTTTACCAAATAAGATTACAATGACAGCCGGAAGTGCTACCTTTAAAAACGGAGCTTACGCACTAAACAATATGGGAACGGGTGGAGCCGTTACCTTTGAAAATGCGACGGTTGCGTTAAATGATGCTACATATACTGGTGTTGAATATGGATTTAAGAATAGTTTGGTGGACCTCAGAAATTCTGCTATTTCAGCAACAACATTTGATAGCTTGGGGCTTGAAAATGCAAATTTGGCATTTGATGCAGAATTAAAAATGGTTGATGGTTCATTAACAATGGTTGTGGATACATTGCAACGGACAAATGGCTCCGGTTTGGTTAATTTGGACTTAAATAGAGTTAACATTATCAACAATGCTGCGGTTGGTGATTCGGGTTTAGTAACCTCTTTAACCAAGCAAGTATTGTTGGGGAATAATTTAACATTTAAAACACCGGCTGAAAATAATGCTTTTGTTTCAACTGATGTATATCAGTATGAAGTTTCTCTAAATCAAGATGCAAAGAGTATTGATTTAACAGCGATTCGTTCTGCTGATGGTAACTCGTTAAAAGCTGTTAATCAATATGATGGAGATAGTGCTTTTTATATCAATGCTTCTGAAAAATGGTATGATATGGCTAAACAAACAGGTAATATCGGTTTAGGTGAAACAGGTAGTGGTAAAAAGACCATTCAGGGTGCTGTTGATGGAGAAGTTAAAAGCGTTATTGATGCTAATGAACAATCAATGTTTAATGTTAATAATGCCGGAACGGATTTGCTCATTAAAGATTTAGAGATTCAAGGGGCAACCTCTGTTTTAACGATGTCAAAAGGTAGGGCTGAGTTAAATAATGTGGTTATTTCAAATACTAAAAATAAAGAGGGAGACGCCATTATTTCTAATGCCTCAAATAATTTGACATTAAACAATGTGTTTATAGAAGATGAAAAAGGTTTGATACAAAATGATATAAACGGTCAGTTGTTTGTAAATAACAGTAAATTACAGGATATAACGAATAAAAACTATGTAGAGTTATCCAGCTCATCTGTTGATGAAGTAACAAACAAGGTAGCTTTTACATCTCAAAATTCAAAAATAAACAAAATGATAAATAATTCCAGTTTCACCTCTGATGGTGATGAAATTGTAGCACTTGAAAATAATGGTTATTGGGGTGAGGTTACAAATGGTGAGATTGGTACTTTAATCAATACCGGTAAAGCTATACTCACAGATACGAAGATCACAAATACATTGACTGTAGACGGGGGAACAGCTACATTAACGGGTAGGTCAAAAACAGTTTCTGTTGGTGGCGATACAACGGTTGCAATAGGAGCTAAATTAGAAGCAACTAATGCAACATTTCAAAGTGTAGCAAACAGTGGTGTTCTTGCTTCTACAAACACACAGATGGGTTCTGTAACAAATAGCGATAGCTTTGTATCAGATGGCGACACGATTGCAGATTTAACCAATACCGGAGTGGCAACGCTTACAGATGCGGATATTACAAACACGTTAACAGTCAGCGATGGTACAGTTGCTTTAATCGGTGATGAAAAAACAGCAACAGTTGGTGGTAATACAACGGTTGCAACAGGAGCTAAATTAGAAGCAACTAATGCAACACTTCAAAGTGTAGCAAACAGTGGTGTTCTTGCTTCTACAAATACACAGATGGGTTCTGTAACAAACAGTGATAGCTTTGTATCAGATGGTGATACAATTGCTGATTTAACAAATACGGGTGAGGCAACGCTTACAGATGCTACAATCACTTTGGTAAAAAATGAAAATGCAGGTGCTATAGATCTTGTAGATTCAACTGTTACAACACTTGAAAATAAAGGTCAAACAACGGTTAGCAATGGCGATATTACAGCCCTTACCAATAATGATGGCGCTATTAGATTAGAAGGAATGACAACTGTATCCGGTTTAACATCAGCAAATGGCGGAGATATAAATATAAGTGGAACTGTTGCCTTAGAAGGAGGCGTTAAAGGCGTTGGCAATATAAACAATAGCGGCACCTTAACTTTTGCAAGTGGTGATAATAAAAACTTTAAGGGTACATTTACGCAAACAGATGGTACAACCACAGCTGATAGCACTAATTTCTTTGGTGGTACAAATATAATTAAAGGTGGTAAGCTAAATACAAGTGGTGATTCTTTAGATTATACTGCTGTTGCAACAGGTGGTGTTATTACACATGATGCATTAGGCAATGCAACCGTTAATAATGCCAATAATATTTCTATTAATAATACCGGTAAGGCAAGTGAAGTAACCTTTAAAAACGGTACGTATACACTGGCAAAAGATATGGGGGAAACCGGAGTTAAAGCTGATACGGTTAAATTTGATAATGCAACCGTTCAGCTAAGTAAAGGCGATTATCTTGGTGAAACATACTCCTTTAACGGTGGTAATATTGATATGCAAGATGGTGAATATTCAACGGTTCAAGTTGAAAATATAGCCGGTTCAGGGACCAAACTTTCTATAGATATTGGTCTTATCTCAAATGCTCAAGATGATTCGTTTAACGGATTAACCGCAAAATCGGATTTATTTGCCGTAACGGGAAATAACACCTATACATTTAGTGCTGAAAATGCTAACTTTAAGGTTGTTCCGACCGGATTTAATAAAGAAGATGCCAATAAAGATAACGGTATCTTAACCTCTTATACAACACAAGTTTTATCAGGTAATGCTGTGTTTGATACAGACTATGAAAGTGCTTTCAATGCTGTAACAAACGCTTATACTTATGGAACAAGCATTGTTGAGAATAAAACTTCTGGTAAGTTACAAGACGTACAAATTGATGCGGTCGGTATTACAAACGGCGAATCCCTTGCCCATATTAACCAATATGATGGTAACAGTAATTTTTATATGACACTTGAAAACGATGGTGTCTATGAAATGACAAAAGAACTTGGTAATACCAATGTTGGTCAAAAGTTGGTACAAGGTGCTTCTTTAAATGCTGCTGATAGTACGATTGATGCCGGTGGCTTCTCCATGTTTAATGTTGCAAATGAGGCAACAAAATTGACGGTTGAAAACCTCAGTATTAAAAATGCTACTTCTGTATTAAATATCTCAGACGGTGAGGCGTTTTTTGATAACGTTGTTATAAAGGATATGGCTAATCCGGATAAAACAAATGTTATTGTGAATGAGGCGACAGGTTCTAATGCCTTAGAGTATGGTTTAACATTAAATAATGTTAGAATTGAAGATGAAAAAGCTTCTGTTTACAATAAAGAAAATGGTAAACTTTTGGTCAGTAACGGTTCTATGTTACAAGGGGTTAAAAACGAGGGTGTATTGGTTTCACAATCATCTGGGTTACAAGAATTGGAAAATGAGGCCAGTTTTATCTCTGAAAATGATACAATTAACTCGTTGATAAATAAGGCTGAAGCAACTCTTAAAAATGATACGGTTACAACGCTTGACAATACCGGTGTTTTAATTTCACAAAACTCGGTTTTAACAAATGTAACAAACAGATCTGAATTTACATCAACGGATGATAAAGTTGAAACGCTTACAAATACATTGAATGCAAGCGTTTCAGGAGGTGTAATTAAGACATTGAATAATCAGGGAAATGCCTCTTTAACAAATACAAAAGTTGAAATGGCAACAAATGATAATCAATTAACGGTATCAGGTGGAGAAATTGTTGATTTTGACAATAATTCTATGGCCGAATTAAAAGAAGGAACTATTGTTACAACACTTAATAATAAAGGTGTATTGACATCTCTTAATACGGTTTTGGGTGATGTAACAAACAGTTCTGAATTTACTTCAACAAAAGATAAAATTGAAACGCTGACAAATGCCTTAAATGCAACTGTTTCAGATGGAGTAATTAAGACGCTTAAAAATACAGGAACGGCAACACTTAATCAGACAATGGCTGATACAGTTGTAAATGAAGGTGTAATAGATGCTGACAAGGTTGTTTTTGACTCTGTTGAAAATAAAAATAAAATTGTTGCAACAAACGATTTGGAAATTAAAAACGCCTTATCCGGTACCGGTACGTTAGCGATGAATAATGCTAAATTAACAGTTCAGGATAGCTTTAAAACAAGCAATAATCTTGTCAGCAATAATATGATTTTTAGTGAAAATATTAAAGACATAGAAGTTGCAGATTTAACGGTACAAAAACAATCAACTTTAGATATTAGAAATATAGACGTTAAAGCCAAAGATGTTGTTTTGAAAGAAGATACGTCTTTAAAAATCGGACTAAACGGATTGGATGATTTTGGTACTCTTTCAGGTACAAACCTTGTTGCAAAATCCGGTTCTCAAATAGATTTTGAGTTGGGTAAAGATTTTGAAATGGGATTGTATAACGTTGTTAAAATGGACAATATTGAATCCCTGCCGACAGCTGTTCATAACGATAGTCATACGTTCTTAGATATGGCTGATGGACGTTATTCATTTATCTCTAAAGAAGCATCAGAAGTATCTAAGCATTTTGGTTCTGATAAAAATCAAACAGGAGCTATTATGGCTTTGCATGAAAATCTTGGAACCACTAATGCGGATTTTGCTAAATTGCAAACAGAGTTAATTGAACATTTGCAATCAGGTAATTCTGCGGCAGTTAAAAGAGCTGTAGATTCTTTAGACCGATTGGGTGGTAATTTTAATCCTGTTATTACAACTATTGCAACAGATCACTTTGAAGGTATAACAGGGGCTATTGCAGATAACACAAGGTTGACATCAAAAGTTAAAGGGTTATCCGGTGGTGATGATGTCCCCAATTCTTCTGTTTGGGTTAAAGGTCTTTATAATCATGTGAAAAATGAAAATGATGACGGCTTTAAAGTTCAAGGAACCGGTTTTGTCTTGGGTGTCCAAAGAAAAGTTAATGATGATTTAACGATGGGTATCGGTTATGCATACGGGCATGCTGATGTGGAGCAAACCGGTAGAGATACCGTTGCTGATACCAACACAGCATTTGCCTTTGCCAAATATCAACCATCTGTTTGGTTTGTTGAAGGTGTTGTTGGTTACTCCAGATCTCAATATGAAGAAGATAAACAAATCCTTTCAACAGCTGCATCAGCCACCTATAATGTTGATACCTTCACCGCACAAGCGATGTTAGGCTATGATTTGGCTTTTGATTTTGGTGTTGTTACGCCTAAGGTCGGTGCTCGTTATATGGATATTACACAAGAGGCGTATATAGATTCTTTGGGTACACATGTGGATAATAATACAAGCAGATATATGACGATGTTGGCTGGCATTGATTTTGCGGCACCAACTAGAACTATCGGTGGTTTAAAAATTATACCGCAAGCGAGTGTTTTATTTGGATATGACGTAGGGGCTGATGATGTAAAAGGTGTTAATACTTTAGATAATAAAGCAGTCTACGTTGTTGAGGGTGATGCCCTTTCACCGCTTAGTACGGCCCTTAGATTGGGTGTAGATGCTCAGTTGAGTGATTTAACAGAGTTATCTCTTGAATATACGGGAGCCTTTAGACAATCACATCAAGAGCATGGCGGTATGATGAGATTGAAACAAAACTTTTAGTTTCTATAAAAAAGCTCTCTGTTTGAGAGCTTTTTTATAGAGTGGTGTTTACATTTTTTTCAAATTCTTATATACTGCTACATTATTATGATAAAGAGGTTTAAATGGAAAAAAAACTACCTTATAAGGTAAAAATGGCAATTTGCTATGATTTTGATGGCACTTTGGCCCCCGGCAATATGCAAGAATACGGATTTATAAAAAAACTGAATATGACGCCGGATGTATTTTGGAAAAAAAGCAATACACTGGCAAAAAAGAAAAAAATTGATAATATTTTAGCCTATATGTATCAAATGAAAGAAGAGGCAAAGGCTAAAGGATTGTCCTTTACTAAGCAGGATTTAACAGATTATGCCTCACATGTAAAATTGTTTAAAGGTGTTGAAAAGTGGTTTGTAAGGATGAATACCTATGCTAAAAGTAAAGGCATTACGTTAGAGCATTATGTTATTTCTTCTGGACTAAAAGAAATGGTGGAAGGAACCAAAATCGCTCCTTATTTCAGAGAGATTTTTGCTTCTAGTTTTATGTATGACAAAAAAGGAGAGGTGCTTTGGCCAGGGTTAGTTGTGAATTACACCAATAAAACCCAATTTTTGTATCGTATCAATAAAGGCTGTTTGGATATTAGTGATAATGATAAAATTAACAAGCATATGAATGATGAAGATAAGCCTATCCCTTTTACGAATATTATTTATATCGGGGATGGTGATACGGATATTCCTTCTATGAAAACAGTTAAACGTGAAGGGGGACATACAATCGCTGTTTATCAATCAGGACATAAATCAAAAGTTAAAAGTCTTTTGGGTATAGATAGAGCTGATATCATTGCACCGGCTGATTATAATGAGAATACCCCGATAGATATTTTTGTCAGATCTGTTATTGATAAAGTTTTAACGGATTCTCATTTAAAATATCTACAAGGAGCATTAAACAGATAAGGAGAGTTGAAATGAAAGTTATAAGTTCTGGAATTGTAAATGGAGTTATAGATGATGCTTATGGAAAGTTTGGTGCGAATTTTATAGATGATATGCCGAGTTTTTCTTTGCCATTTGAAATTTTAAATGAGCCAAAAGGGACAGTTTCATTTGCTGTTATTTTAGATGATAAGGATTCTGTTCCTGTTTGTGGCTTTGTTTGGCAGCATTGGTTGATTGCCAATTTAAAAAACACAAAACTTGTTGCGGGTGCCGCTTCAAATATCAATGCGGAATTTATTCAGGGTTCTAATAGTTGGAATTTGCCATTATATGGCGGTATGGCTCCACCGGATAAGGACCATGTGTATGATTTGACGGTTTATGCTCTAGATAAAGAGCTTGATTTAAAAACGGGATTTTCTTTAGAGGAAATGAAAAAGGAAATGGCCGATCATATTTTGGACTCATATTGTTTACAAGGGAAATACCGTTCTAAATGAAAAATTATATTGATGAAATTGTCAATGTTTTAAATGTGGGGGGTGTTATTTTATATCCGACGGATACGGTTTGGGGATTAGGTTGCGATGCAACAAATAAAACAGCGGTTCAACGCCTTTTTAAAATTAAAAGACGGATGCAAGATAAAAGTGTTATTGTGTTGATAAAAGATGTAGAAAGTTTAAAACCGTATGTAGAAAATATATCCCCCTTGTTTCATAGCTTGTTATGCGAAAATCCGATGCCACAAAGTGTTATTTTTCCTCAAGTTAAAAATTTGCCGGCAGGGGTTGTCAATCAAAACGGATCCGGTGCATTTCGGATCCCTAAAAATGAATTTTGTTTAACTCTTTTAGAGAGATTTAAAAAACCTTTGGTATCTACTTCTGCTAATTTTTCAGGAGAAAAAACGCCTTGTTCTTTTGAAGAAATATCGGATGAAATTAAAAGAAAAGTTGATAGAGTTGTGGATATTTCTTTTGAAAAAGGTGCAACACATCAACCCTCACAAATTGTCTTAATACATCTAAATGGGGTTGTTGAGATATTGCGAAAGTAATTTTTAACTGGACTTTTTGTAAAAAAAAGAGTATAATCTATCCAATTAATTTATTTTGATAAAATGGGTCAGTTGTTCTTTTTAACAGTGTTTTTTTACTGCCTTATAAAAGAATGGTTGATTTTTTATATTTAAAAGAGGCAAAAATGACACAGGAAATGAGAAATATTGCAATTATCGCACACGTTGATCACGGTAAAACAACGTTTGTAGATGCGTTTTTAAAACAAAGCGGTGCGTACCGTGAAAATCAACAAGTAGTAACTTGTGCAATGGATTCAAACGATTTGGAGCGAGAACGTGGCATTACAATTTTTGCAAAATGTACCTCTGTAGAGTGGAATAATATCAGAATCAACATTGTTGATACACCAGGGCATGCTGATTTTGGTGGTGAGGTTGAACGTATTTTGTCTATGGTTGATGGTGTTATTTTATTGGTTGATTCAGCAGAGGGACCTTTACCGCAGACAAAGTTTGTCTTGTCAAAAGCTTTAAAATTAGGTTTGCGTCCAATCGTTGTTATCAATAAGATTGATAGAGCCGATGCACGTCCGGATGAAGTCCATAATGAGGTTTTTGACCTTTTTGACAATTTGGGTGCAACGGAGGAACAGTTAGATTTTCCAACGTTATTTGCTTCAGGCAGAGAGGGTTGGGCTGTCAACGATTTGGCAGATGAACGTAAAGATATTATGCCGTTGTTTAAAAAAATTGTTGAACACGTACCGGCTCCGGCATGTGATGAAACAGGGCCGTTTAGAATGCTTGTTACGACATTGGAGGCTGATCCGTTTGTCGGTCGTATCTTGACGGGTCGTATTTTGTCTGGTAAAATTAAAACAAACCAAATGATTAAGGCTATTACTCGTGAGGGAAAACCGGTTGAAACGGCTCGTGCTTCAAAAATTTTGGCTTTTAGAGGATTAAAACGTCAACCAATTGATGAGGGTGTTGCCGGAGATATTGTCAGTATTGCCGGTATGACAGATGCGACAGTTTCAGATACTTTGTGTGAGTCCACTGTTTCAGAGCCTATTCAAGCAGAACCGATTGATCCGCCAACATTGGCGATGACATTTTCAATCAATACATCCCCATTAGCCGGAACGGAGGGGGACAAGGTTACCTCTCGTATGATATGGGATAGGTTGTGCAAAGAAGCGGAAGGCAATATTGCTTTGCGCGTTTCAAGAACAGATACAACAGATGCCTTTGAAGTTGCCGGTCGCGGAGAATTACAGTTGGGTGTTTTAATTGAAACGATGCGTCGTGAAGGCTATGAACTTTCTGTTTCTCGTCCGCGTGTTGTATTTAAAGAAGATGAAGATGGCAAAAAGTTAGAGCCGATGGAAGAGGTTGTCATTGATGTTGATGATGCCTATACGGGTGTTGTTGTTGAAAAAATGAGTCTGCGTAAAGCGGAAATGACAGAGATGATGCCTAGTGGAGGAGGTAAAACAAGATTAACCTTTATCGCTCCTTCCAGAGGTTTAATCGGGTATTATAGTGAATTTTTAACAGATACTTGCGGTACCGGTGTTATGAACAGATTGTTTCATAGCTATGCACCTTATAAAGGACAAATTACCGGCCGTAGAAATGGTGTTTTAATTTCTACAGAACAAGGTAAAGCTGTTCCATATGCACTTTTTAATATTCAAGAACGCGGTCCGTTATTTATTCCGGCCGGTGTTACGGTTTATGCTGGTATGATTATTGGTGCAAATGCAAAACCGGGGGATATTGAAGTAAATCCGATTAAAGGTAAAAAGCTGACAAATATGCGTGCAGCCGGAAAGGATGATAACGTTCTTCTTTATCCGCCGAGAGTGATGAGCTTGGAAGTGGCCCTTTCTTATATTGAAGATGATGAACTTGTTGAAGTAACACCTCAAAATATTCGGTTAAGAAAGAGATACTTGGATAGCAACGAAAGACGTAAATACGAACGTAGAAAAGAAGATTAATTCTTTATTATGAGGCGAAAAATGTAACAAATTTTTCGCCTTTCACATTGGGAGTAAAAAATGAAAAGTTGGGTTGATTCTTTGAAGGGGTATTTAAAACCGGCTGTTTTTATTTTCTTTTTTTTGGGTTTTTCTTGTGGTTTACCATACAGCTTAATTGGTTATTCACTTTCACTATGGATGGCTGATGTTGGTATTGCTTTAAGTGTTATTGGCTTTTTTGCTCTTGTGCTGTTACCGTATAATTTTAAGTTTGTATGGGCTCCGCTGATTGATAAAATAAAACTTCCATATTTTTCAAACAAAATAGGGGCTAAGAAAGCATGGTTGCTTCTTTTTCAAATGGGTTTAATTTTAAGTGTGATAGGGTTATCTTGTTATTCTCCTGAAAAAAATACATGGACATTTTTATATCAGGGCGAAAAAGAACAGATTGTCATCCCATTGCAAACATATCTATTTTCTTTTTTAGTTGCTTTTTTTGCTGCCAGTCAGGATATTGTTGTTGATGCCTTAAGAATTGATACGCTTAAGAAAGAAGAGTTTGGTGAAGGGGCTGGCATGTATCAATTTGGATACAGAATGGGTATGTTATTGGCTGGTGCCGGTGTTGTGGCTCTTTCAGCTGTTATTGGTTGGCAGACAGCTTATATGGTGGTTGGTTTATTATTGTTCGGCGGGTTGTTCAGTACCTTTTTTGTTAAAGAGGAAAAAACAAGTTCTGCTTGTACAAAAAATGGTTCTTTTTTATACGATATGATTGTCGCTCCTTTTCGTGATTTTATGACGCGAATAAATTGGGCGTGGATTTTGTTTTTTATAGTCCTTTATAAATTATGTAATGCTGTTTTGGGGCGAATGGCTCTACCATTTTATAGAGAGCTTGGTTTTTCAAAAACAGAAATAGCCCTTATTTCCGGAACAATCGGCCCTTGGATTACCTTAATCGGTGTCGCTTTAGGTGGTGTTTTGGTTATGCGTTATCCTATTTTAAAATTGTTAATGGCACTGGGATTTGTTGAAATTTTAACTTCATGTGTTTTTAGTCTTTTTTCTTTTTATCCCGAATCAACAAGTATGTTTTTAACAGTTATTTTATTTGATAACATTGTTGGAGGTATGGGGGGTGCTGTTTTTGTGGCTTTTTTATCAGGACTTTGTTCAAAAAAATATTCGGCAACGCAGTATGCTTTGTTAAGTAGCCTGATGATGTTGGCAGTTAGTGTTGTATCTGTTTACAGTGGTGTTTGGGCTGAAAAAATGGGATGGGCATTGTTTTTCCTTTTTACGGGTGTGTTAATGTTTCCGGCTCTTGTTTTGTTAAAATATTTGATTGTATGTGAGAAAAAATAGTGCGTTTTATTGTTTTTTATAATGATCATCCAAAAGTAAAGGATTATTCATTGCGTGTTTGGCATTTATTTCAAACGCATCCCAATTTTTTAGGAGAGATGACACATGCGGCGTTTATCAGACATTACCGACTTAATCCGGATTGTGTTTCCAGTATCGGTAATGTGTTTTTTAATCAAAAAAGCGGATGCTGGGAAATAGATAAATTAAAAGTTGCGATTAAGATTAAACCCGAACGCTGGAAACAAGATGAAACCTTAATTTTAAATACGATGAATAAGTTATATCAAAAAGATTTAGTTATGATTAACTTTTCCCTAAAAGAGCAAGAGTTAGAGGCTGTTTACAGAGCTGCAAGAAGGGCGGGTCTCAGCAACAGAGATAAGTCAAATTAAAAAATAATTTTGGCGTTTTTATCGCCCATATTTAAAATTCTTAAAGCTGATTCTTCTAACTGATCTAAATCCAATGAATGAGGATAAAGAGCATTAACTTTTGATTGTAAAAGTTCTTTTTCTTTTTTTAAATTGGTTGAAATTTGGGTTGCCGTTTTTATTTCTTCTTCAACTTGTTTCATTCTGTGAAAACCATGATTTCCGGCAATACCATGATAAAAAAAGTATATGGTTATCCAAAGGCATATAAAAGGAAAAAACCAGTTTCTAGATATGGGATGTGTCATTTTTTTGTCTCTGGTATTTGTAACGTTGTCTTTCTAAGAAATAACTATATCATATTCTTTTTTTTATTCAAGCAATTTAAAACTTTTTTGAATAAAAATCGGTTTGTTTTTTTTTAATTTGGATAGGTAATTTTCTTTATTTGGATAAAAATCTAAAAAAAATAGAAAAAGAGGGTTGAAAAATACAATGTTATGACCTATATAACTCTCATCAAAAAGAATAAATAATGATAAAGGAGAAAATATATGTCTAAAATATTAGGAATTGACTTAGGTACAACCAACTCCTGTATGGCTATTATGGATGGCAAAGACGGTAAGGTGTTGGAAAACAGAGAGGGTGCCAGAACGACACCATCTATGGTTGCCTTTACTTCAAAAGGAGAGCGTTTGGTCGGTCAGGCTGCAAAACGGCAGGCTGTTACAAACCCGGGCGGTACATTATTTTCAATCAAACGGTTAATTGGTCGTCGTTTTAATGATAAAATGGTTGAAAGAGATAAGGGGTTAGTTCCTTATAAAATTGTAGAGGGTGAAAATGGTGATGCATGGGTAGATGTTAATGATAAAAAATATGCACCCAGCCAGATTTCAGCTTTTGTCTTACAAAAATTAAAAGAAGATGCCGAAAGCTATTTGGGTGAAAAAATCACGCAAGCTATTATCACGGTTCCGGCATATTTTGACGATTCGCAACGTCAAGCAACAAAAGATGCTGGTAAAATTGCAGGTCTTGAAGTTTTAAGAATCATCAATGAGCCGACAGCTGCCGCTCTTGCTTATGGTATGGATCAGAAAAAATCAGGTATGATTGCTGTTTATGACTTAGGCGGTGGTACCTTTGACGTATCTATTTTGGAAATCGGTGATGGTGTTTTTGAAGTTAAAGCAACAAACGGTGATACATTCTTGGGTGGTGAAGATTTTGATGCCCGTATTATGGACTTCTTGGCAGATGAGTTCCAAAAAGAAAACGGTATTGATTTACGTAAAGACAGAATGGCTTTACAACGTTTAAAAGAGGCGGCCGAAAAAGCAAAAATAGAACTTTCTTCCGCAACACAAACAGACATTAATTTGCCGTTTATTACAGCTGATGCAACTGGTCCAAAACACTTAAATGTTTCATTGACACGTGCAAAGTTAGAAAGTTTGGTAGAGGATTTATTGGCCAGAACAAAAGGCCCTATGGAAAAGGCTTTAAAGGATGCCGGTTTATCTCGTTCCCAAATTGATGAAGTTATCTTGGTTGGTGGTATGACCCGTATGCCAAAAGTTCAAGAAATTGTTAAAGATTTCTTTGGAAAAGAACCGCATAAAGGTGTAAACCCGGATGAGGTTGTTGCTATGGGTGCAGCCATTCAAGGCGGCGTGTTAAAAGGCGACGTTAAAGATGTTTTATTGCTTGATGTTACCCCATTATCATTAGGTATTGAAACGTTAGGCGGCGTCTTTACGCGTTTGATTGACAGAAATACAACCATCCCTACGAAGAAAAGTCAGGTTTTCTCAACAGCAGAAGATGGTCAAACAGCGGTAACCATTCGTGTTCATCAAGGAGAACGCGAAATGGCCAGAGATAACAAATTGTTGGGTCAATTTGATTTAATTGGTATTCCGCCGGCACCAAGAGGCATGCCTCAGATTGAAGTTACTTTTGATATTGACGCCAACGGTATCGTTAATGTATCTGCAAAAGATAAAGCAACAGGTAAAGAACAAAATATCCGTATCCAGGCATCTGGTGGTTTAAAAGATGACGATATTGAAAAAATGATTAAAGAAGCTGAGCAACATGCTGAAGAAGATAAGAAGATTAAAGAAGCTATTGAAGCACGTAATCATGCTGATGCTTTAATTCATGAAACAGAAAAATTATTAAAAGAAAACGGAGATAAGATACCGTCTTCAGATAAAGAGGCTATTGAAAAAGCCGTTCAGGAATTAAAAGATGTATTGGATAGCAATGATGCAGAACGTATTAAAGAAAAAACAAATGCTTTAACGCAAACTTCTTTAAAATTAGGTGAAGCAATGTACAAGCAACAACAAGCAGATGGAGCTTCTGCCGGTGCTGAAACAGCGGATTCTGCAGCTTCGCAACAATCAGACGATACGGTTGTGGATGCTGATTTTGAAGAAGTGAAAAAATAATTTTAATATTTTTAAACAAAAACAGGGTATTGAGTAATGAAAGTTATTCAATACCTTGTTTTAATTATAAATAAACAAAGGTTCTACTTGCAAAAATTATCCTAAAATGGTATGATTTAAAAAGTTTGTTTAAATGATTTTAAAGTCAAAGGGTATCAACGTGACCAGTCAAAGTTATTATGATTTATTAGGTGTATCTAAAACAGCTTCTTTTGATGAAATTAAAAGAGCGTTTCGTATCAAGGCAAAAGAATGCCATCCGGATTATCATCCGGGAGATGGAGCTGCTGAAGCCAAATTTAAAGAAATAAATGAAGCGTACGAAGTTTTAAAAGATGACCAAAAACGGGCTGCTTATGACAGATATGGACATCAAGCTTATACAAGTGGTATGGGGCAATCCGGTGGAGCAGGCGGTTTTGGTGGTTTTGATTTTTCAGGTACCGGCTTTGAAAGCATTTTTGAAGAAATGTTTAGCGGGTTTACCCGTGGTGGTCAGTCAGCACGCGGTGAGGCAAATCACAATCGCGGTTCTGATTTGCGGTATGATTTAGTTGTTTCTTTACAAGAAGCTTATGATGGGCTTAAAAAATCTATAGACGTTGAAACATTTGTTGCTTGTGATGACTGTGCTGGAAAAGGCGGTAAGAGTTTAGAACAGTGTGCCACTTGTGGTGGCTATGGTCGTGTTCGTCAAAGACAAGGTTTTTTTGTTGTTGATACAGATTGTCCGACATGTCATGGAAGTGGTAAAACGGTTAAGGATCCTTGTTCTAAATGTAGGGGCACAGGTCGGGTTCGTAAAAAAAGGACTTTGGAGGTTAATATTCCCAAAGGTGTTGATACCGGTATCAGAATGCGTTTGCCAAATGAAGGTCATGCTGGCCTTCACGGTGGTTCAAATGGTGATTTATATGTGTTTTTAACTGTTAAAGAACACGAGATTTTTGAACGTGAAGGTGCTAATCTTTATTGTGAAATACCGTTGGCAATGACAACGGCTGCATTAGGCGGAACAGTTGATGTACCGACTATGTCGGGCAAAATGGAGCAAGTTGAAATAAAAGCAGGTACACAAAGTGGGCATCAACTTAAACTTAAGGGCAAAGGAATGCCGGTTTTGAAGAGTGGCTCTTTTGGTGATTTGTTTGTAACGTTAAAAGTTGAAACACCCCGTCATTTAACAGCTCGTCAAAAAGAGTTATTAAAAGAATTTGCTAAAGAATCTAAAGAAGAGACGCAAGAAGCTTGTTCTGATTTTATTTCTCAGATAAAAAAACTGTGGGATAATATTTAATAGATGATTGAAAAAATTTCTTTGGGAATAAGAGATTTATCTGTTGAAAAAACACATTGGCGTGAAATTTCTGATTTTCAATTTTCAAAAACAGGCAAGATGATTTTGATAATGCCGGGCGGGACTGTTCGGACACCTAAATCTGCAAACGGATGTATCAAACGATTCCAAGACACGATGGGAAACTTGTTAGATTCAGATACAACGGTGTTTTGTGCTTACTATGATGATGACGGTGTTCCCAATCACCGGTTGCGTGCGTTAAAAAAAGCCCGAGTACTAAATGATATAAAAGCATCTTTTCCAAAAGAAGAGTTACCTGTTTCTCCTGATTTCAGACCTTTTTTTAATGCTGTTTTTTTACCGATTTTGATAGATGAAAATAAAAAAGCAAGAACAGTTACAGAAATTTGTGAAAAATTAAATCGCCTAATTTTGGTTTCTTATTGCTACGGAGGATTTGTTTCTTATGAAATGTCGCGTTTTTTAGAAGAGCGTTTAAAAAGGTTAAAATTTTCTTTAAAAGATAGAACTAAAATTTGTAAAGCATTTAAAGTTGTTGCTTGTGCCAGCAGATTTCCGATGCAAGTAACAAAATCTACGGTTTTGCACGTTGTTTCTTATTCTGATAGGCAGCAAGAACGAAATTGGAAGTATTCTAATTTTCACGCTTTTTTAAATACAAGAAAAAAAGATAAAGATAAAAACGGGTTAACTTTTTTACAACCAGATGAAATGGTTTTAAGTACACAAAAATTATTAATGTATGAGATAGATGATCACCACTATCGTGCCTATTTTAAAGATTACTCATTAGATTTTTTAAAAACACCGGAATGGGAGAATGTCTCAGGTTTTATTTGTGAATATATACGTGCCTCATTAGATTTCAATGGAAAGAAATCTCCATTAACGATAATTAAATCTCTTTCTAATCAAAAACAAATTTCTGATTGGCTTAAAGCAGGAAAGGAATTGTTTTTTGATTTTAAAGCATATGTGTTATCAATAAAAAAAATGTTTTCCCTACAAGAAAAATTGATTCAAAATAAGCAAATACAAGAGCTTAGGCAGTTTTTAAAAACCGGTGCTAAAATATTGCCTTTAAGAAATCGTTCTGGCGATTTTTTAATTCACCAAGCCATTGATCAAAATGATTTAGAGCTAGTTGGTTTGGTTGTTAAAAACGAGTCTAATTGGTTCCAGTCATTTGATGCAAAAGGCCAATCACCAATTTTAAAAGCATTGAAACAAAAAAATGTGGATATGGCTTATTTTTTATGGAAAAATTTATTTCAGATTCAATTACCGGTTTTTGAAAGTTATCATGTTTTAAGAAATATGCAACGTAAAACATTTCGGGGAATATTGTTGTATGTCAGAAAAATACCACAGGCGGCATTATTGTTAAAAAAGATATTAAAAGAAACAACTTACCTACCGATAAAACCTGAAGACGCCGATTTAATTTTAAGACATTTAACTGCTCTTAAAAATAAAAAAGAATCTTTTGATGCACAAGAAACATTAAAGGCGTGTTTGCGTTTGGTTATGGAAGAATACGGAGATGCGGTTGTTAAAAAATTAACTTCTTCACAAAAAAATAAATTAAAATTACGATTGGTGAAAGAAGCTATACGGAAATCTTTTGTTAAATAGTTTATGAAGAGTTGTAAAAAAAGGCGGATTATTTCCGCCCTTTTTTTGTTTTTGAGGGTTTCTTTAAATTGTTTTCGGCTTCTTGCGATTTTTTAAAGAAATCATTTAATCTCTTGGCAACGATACCATTGATGCTGTGTGTTGGATAGTGTCCGGCTTTATTTAGTTTACCGGCTGGTAAACCGGTTAAAATTTCCATACCCTCATCAACAGTATCAACGGCATAAATATGGAATTTCTTCTCTTTTACAGCGTTAACAACTTCTGGTTTTAACATTAATGTATGGACAACAGAGCGAGGGATAATAACGCCTTGTTCACCGGTTAACCCTTTTTGTTTGCAAACAGTAAAATAGCCCTCAATCTTCTCATTAACGGCTCCAACGGCTTGTATTTGACCGAGTTGATTGACAGAACCGGTTGCAGCAATAGATTGATTTAATGGTATATCTCCAACGGCAGAGAGCAAACAGTATAGTTCTGTTGATGAGGCCGAATCGCCATCTAATTCAGAGTATGATTGCTCAAACACTAATGAAGCATCTAAAGAAAGAGGTTCTCCTTTTGAAAAGCGACTGGCTAAAAATGAAGATAAAATCAATACGCCTTTAGAGTGGATAGCACCACCTAGTTCTGCCTCACGTTCAACGTCAATTAAATCACCATGGCCTAATCTGATTTGACAGGTAACCCTGTTGGGACGTCCAAATGAAAACGAACCATAATCGTGTACAACAAGAGCATTTAATTGCCCAATGTTTTTACCTGACGTTGATATGCTGATGGTGCCTTTCTTTATCATCTCCATCATTTCTTTTTGCATATGTCCCGAGCGTAGACGCTTGGCCTCTAACGCTTTGTTGATGTGGCTGACTTCAACAGTCTTAGCTCTTGCTTGTACGGCAAAGAAATTTGCTTCACGCATAAGATCATTTACATGTGTCATAAATGTGCTTAAATATGTATTATCGCCTGCTAATCTGGAGGTGTGTTCCAAAATTCTACGCATGGCATTGGGCGAAAATGGTTTTAATTTTTCATTACGTGCAAAATTTGTTAAAATTTGTGCATATATCTTTTCATTTTCTTTTGTGCGTTCTAATTTTTCGGCAAATCGGGATTGAATTTTAAATAGTTCACCAAATTCATCATCTCTGTCCATAAGTAAATAGTATAAGTCTGTTTCACCGATAAGAATAACTTTTATGGATAACGGAATAATTGCCGGAGTTAAAGAAACAATGGTAAATACTGAGTTATCATCAGTTCCTGATTCTATTTTTATTTGTTTTGAAAATAAAGCTCTTTTTAAAGCGTTCCATGTATGCTCATTTGAAAGGAGTTCTCTTGCTTCAATGACAATATAACCACCGTTTGCAAGATGCAATGCACCAGGTCGGATAAGAGAAAAGTCGGTTGTTAAAGAACCTAAGTGCTGTTGTCTTTCTATTCTGCCGACTAAATTAGAGAGTGTTGGGTGATTTAAATGAATAACAGGTGCTCCGGCATCCGGTTTGTGTGAAACAAATAAATTAACGGCATATCTGGACCATAATTCATTTAGTTGTTCCATAACCATATCAATATTGGTATCACCCGCTTGGGCAGCTAACAAATTGATGTTATCCAGTAAATCAACTCTAATGGATTCTAGATAAATTTGAATTGTGTTGTTTTTGGCATATGTTTTTTTCAAGGGGTTAATAATGGTATTTAAAACTTTTGATGCCATATCAATATGCAACTGTTCTAACATTAATTGCATAGATGTATCCCAGTTGGGTGTTTCTTTAATTGTAGCTTCCAACTTTTTTTGAGCTGTTTTTAATTGCTCTAAAATTTCTTTTCGTTCTGCTTTGGGCAGTTTATTGAAAGCGTTTGGTGTTAAAACTTTTCCTTTTTTTACAGGGGCAACTGTAACACCGGATGGAACACGCATTAAAGTAACGTTTTTATCTTCAACTGATTTTTGAAGGACATTAAAGTAGTTTTCTTTATCCTTAGCACACTGTTGCTCTAAGTGGGCGACTTGAATTTTATACGATTCGTCAGTGAAGAGGGCTGATAAATGCATTCTGAGTGCATTTGCCATCTTTTTTATATCTCTGAC
The DNA here is from genome assembly GCA_937906925.1 of uncultured Alphaproteobacteria bacterium. Taxonomy (GTDB): domain Bacteria; phylum Pseudomonadota; class Alphaproteobacteria; order CAAHEQ01; family UBA3637; genus RGIG4140. Next base: position 13,130 of record CALCTR010000029.1, on the reverse strand, counting down.
AAAAATTTTGCCATGACCGGCCGGAAAATTTAAGGCAATCGGTTGATGTGGTGCTTCAAAATTGTGAATAAAGCACCAATCATCAGGTGTTTTTTGCGTGGCGGCATACTCCTTAAGTGTATGTAGGGTTAGAACGGTTCGTCCCACACCTTTAGGGCCAGTACAAAAAACATTGTAACCACTTGCTTTTATTTTTGCACCGAAACTAATAGCTTCCAGAGCTTGGTTTTGGCCTAAAATAGGGCTTTCTTTGGGTAAATCTTTTAAATCTTCATCAGATAAAAAGCTTTCTTTATAGATTTCGTCAGCTGACAATTCATATCTTTTCATTTTTAGTCTCCATCCTTTTTTTATCCTTATAACCTTTTTTTATTTTAAAAAAAAGAGATTTATCAAAAAATATGTAAAAAGTTTAAAAAAAGTTTAAAAAACGTGTTTTTTTTGTGTCTTTTTTCAAAAAAATATTCTATAGTAACAGTAACTGTTTTGTTAATCTGAAAGAACGGTTTTTGATTTAAAAAAATTAGAAAAAAAGGAACGAAAAAATGATTAAATTAACAATAGAAAGAGGTTTGCTGTTAAAAGCCCTTTCTCATATCCAAAGTGTTGTTGAACGTAGACAAACAATCCCTGTTTTGTCAAACGTGTTAATTGAAGCCGGAGCAGATGAAGTTTTGCTGCGGGCAACGGATAATGAAATTGAAATAACAGAAAAAATACCTGCATCTGTTGAACAGTCCGGTGCTGTTACCATTCCGGCACATAAACTTTATGATATTGTTAAAAAATTATCAGAAGGCTCACAGGTACAACTTTCTTATTTGGCAGAAAGTTCTCAGGTTTCTTTGGTTTCTGGTCGCTCTAAATTTGTTTTGGCAAGTTTGCCGGCTGATGGATTTCCAACAATGGCTCAAGAAAATACGCCGTTTTCATTTAAAGTGGCGGCCTCAGATTTGGTTGGTTTGATTGCTAAAACAGGTTTTGCTGTTTCTATGGAAGAAACTCGTTATAATTTAAATGGTATTTATATGCACGAAAAAACGGGTGAAGATGCTCGTTTAACGGCGGTTGCAACAGATGGACATCGCTTGGCTTGTTCCGGTATTGTTTTGCCGGAGGGAGCTAAAGGTATGCCGGGTGTTATTATTCCGAGAAAAACAATTAATGAGCTTTCAAAATTGGCAACTGAAGTAACTGATGAAGTTTTGGTTTCATTATCAGCCAATCAGATTCGTTTTGTTCTGGGTGATGTTGTTTTGTCATCTCGTTTAATTGACGGAACATATCCTGAATATGAAAAGGTTATTCCATCTAATAATGAAAAGATTTTGCAAGCAGATGTTAAAACATTAAGCAATGTTATTGAGCGTGTTGCGGTTGTATCTGAAAAATCAAGAGGAATTAAGCTTGCTCTTTCCAATGGTTTATTGCAGGTTTTTGCAGCCTCAGCTGATGAAGGATCTGCTGAAGATGAGATGGATGCCGTTTATGATAACGATTCTTTGGAGATAGGTTTTAACTATCGTTATTTGTTGGATATTTTAGGACAAATAAAAGGAGATACCGTCCGTATGAAATTAAATGATGGTACATCGCCGGTTATTTTGCAAGATGAGGCGGATACTTCTTCATTGTTTGTTTTGATGCCAATGCGTGTTTAGATATTGGGTAGAAAGATGAGCTTGAAATCTGGTATACAGCAACTGCGATTGACGAATTTTCGTTCATATTCGTTTTTGAATATGCAGTTAAGCTCATCTTTTGAACCTGTTATTTTAACCGGTCATAATGGGGCCGGTAAAACAAATATTTTAGAGGCAATCTCTTTTTTAACGCCAGGGCGTGGTTTGCGTTCAGCTCGTTTGAGCGATGTGGCTAAGCGAGAGGCAGATTCCTTTTTATCTGAAAAGGATGTTGCGGTGTTGCCGGCTAGATGGAGTGTTTCTGCACGTATTTGCTCCTTAAACAGTGAAACGCAAATCGGTACGGGAACTGTTGACGGTTCGGAACGCAGACAAGTACGAATAGATGGTAAATCTACATCAAAGCAAAGCGATTTGGGACGTTTTTTTAAATGTTTGTGGTTAACGCCGGCACAGGATAGACTCTTTTGTGGCGATCCGCAGGCCAGACGCCGTTTTTTGGATAGATTGGTTCAGGCTTTTGATGAAATGCATGCCCAAAGATTAAGCGAATATAACTCGGTATTTAAGCAATGGAGTTGTTTACTTAGAGAAGGGCGATTTGATGACAGATGGTTATCATCTTTAGAAGAACAGCTTGTTGCCGTAGGGGTTGCTATTGCTGCTTCCAGATTGGATGTTGTTGAGCGAATGAGCCGATATTTAAAAGAGCCGGTTGCAGATATATTTCCGACGGCAGAAATTATTTTAACCGGTGCGGTTGAGCAAACTCTTTTAGAAAAAAGTGCTGTTCAGGCGGAAGAATTGTTTTTAAAAAGGTTAAAACAATCGCGTAAAATTTATGCTGACGGCGGTTCTGTTGCAGGTCCGCATACGGCTGATTTTAAAGTTATACATGCTCAAAAAAGAATGGATGCCTCTTTATGTTCAACAGGGGAACAAAAAGCACTGTTATTGTCCATTATTTTAGCAGAAATGAATACGCAGATGCAAGAACAAGGATTGTGTCCTTTGTTGTTGTTGGATGAAGCGGTTGCTCATTTAGATGTTCGCAGACGACATATTTTATTTGATGTTTTATCCGCATTACCGGCACAGGTATGGATGACCGGTATTGATACAGAAAATTTTAATTATTTAAGTGGGCGTGCCCAATTTTTTGATGTTCAAGAATCAAATTTAAGTTTACAAAACGTAGCATAAAGGAAAAAAAATGACAGAATTAGATATTCAGACTGCCACGCAGGAATACAATGCAGATTCAATTAAGGTTTTGAAAGGGTTGGATGCTGTTCGCAAACGCCCGGGTATGTATATTGGTGATACGGACGATGGTACCGGTTTGCACCACATGGTATATGAAGTATTGGATAACTCTATTGATGAAGCATTGGCCGGTTATTGTTCAAAAGTTGAGGTTGTTTTAAATTCTGATGGCTCTGTAACCATTATTGATGATGGACGGGGTATGCCGGTTGATATGCATAAAACAGAAGGCATTTCTGCAGCTGAAGTTATTATGACCCAATTACATGCCGGTGGTAAGTTTGATAACAATTCATATAAGGTTTCCGGTGGATTGCATGGAGTTGGTGTTTCAGTTGTTAATGCTCTTTCTGATTGGTTAGAATTGCGTATTTGGCGTAATGATAAAGAGCATTATGTTCGCTTTGAAAATGGTTCCTCAGTTGCCCCGTTAAAGGTTGTTGGTGAGGCATCCGGTAAACATGGTACAATGGTAACGTTCCACCCATCGGCTGAAACATTTACAAGTACGGCTTTTAGTTTTGAAACACTGGAACATCGGATTCGCGAGCTGGCCTTTTTAAATTCAGGTGTTTGTATTCATTTGACAGATAATCGCTCTAGTGAGCCACGCTCATCTGTTTTACATTATGAGGGGGGCATTTTAGAGTTTGTTAAGTATCTAAATAAATCAAAAAATACATTACACGATTCGCCATTTGATTTAAGTGGGGAAAAGGATGGTATCACGGTTGAAGCGGCGTTTGAATGGACTGATGGTTATCATGAAACGTGTCTGTGTTTTACAAACAATATTCCGCAAAGAGATGGCGGTACACACTTAGCCGGTTTAAGAGCAGCTCTGACAAGAACAATAAATGCTTATGCCAATAATTCCGGTTTGACCAAAAAAGAAAAGGTTGAGCTTTCCGGTGAAGATATGCGTGAGGGTTTAACGGTTGTGCTTTCTGTTAAAGTGCCGGATCCGAAATTTTCATCTCAAACAAAAGATAAACTTGTTTCATCAGAAGTCAGACCGATTGTAGAGGGTATTGTTGCTGATAAATTAGAGCAGTGGCTTGAAGAGCATCCGGCAGAAGCCAGAAAAATTATCAGTAAGGTTGTGGAAGCGGCAGCAGCTCGTGAAGCAGCTAGAAAAGCAAGAGAATTAACTCGTCGTAAAGGGGCTCTTGATATGGCCTCTTTACCAGGTAAATTGGCGGATTGTCAAAGTAGAGATCCGGCTGATTCAGAAGTTTTTATCGTTGAGGGAGATTCTGCTGGTGGTTCCGCTAAACAAGGTAGAGATAGAGCTCATCAGGCTATTTTGCCTTTAAGAGGTAAAATTTTAAATGTGGAAAGAGCTCGTTTTGATAAAATGCTTTCCTCAGCTGAGATTGGAACAATTGTTACAGCTCTTGGTACGGGTATCGGACGGGATGATTTTAATGTGGATAAGATTCGTTATCATAAAATTATCATTATGACTGATGCTGATGTTGATGGTGCACACATTAGAACGTTGTTGTTAACATTCTTTTTCCGTCAAATGCCTGAGATTATTGAAAAAGGATATCTCTATATCGCTCAACCGCCATTATACAGAGCTAAACGCGGTAATTCAGAAATTTATTTAAAAGATGATAAAGCGATGGAAGAATATCTTATTCAAGTCGGAACAAATGACGCGGTTTTGGTTTTGGCAGACGGAACCCAAATTGCAGGGGCTGATTTAATTGCTCGCGTTGAACAGGCTCGTGTTGCCAGAAATTTAATTTTAGCAATGTCTAATCGTATTCCATCTCGTATTATTGGTCAGATGGCTGTTTTAGGTCTATTTAAAGAGGGTGCTTTAAAATCAGGTGGTTTGGCTTCCCGATTGGATTTGATTGAGCCGGAATATGAAAGAGGCTGGAAAGAAAGTTTTAATGATAAAGATGAGCTTGTTCTAGAAAGAACACTACGCGGTGTAACTGAGCAAATTATAATAGATCATTCTATTTTAACTTGTGGTGAAGCACGTAAACTTTCGGAAATGAGTGAAGAATTAAAAGAATTCTATGCTTCGGCTTCTGTTTTAAGAACTAAAGAAGGTGAAACTATTATTCATGATCCGGTTTCGTTGGCTGAGGCTGTCTTTAAAGTTGCGAGAAAAGGTATTGCAATCAACCGGTATAAAGGATTGGGTGAAATGAATCCGGAACAATTATGGGAAACAACTTTGGATCCAAATGCTCGTCGTCTTTTGCAAGTAAAGGTAACTCATCAAGATGAGGCGGAGCAGGTTTTCTCTTGTTTGATGGGTGATGTTGTTGATCCTAGACGAGAATTTATTCAACAAAACGCATTAGATGTTGCAAATTTGGATATTTAGTGGTATAATATATATCAAGGATTGTCTAAAGAGCGGGCTAATTCCGCTCTTTTTTTTAAAAAAATATACAAAAAGGAGGGTGTATGGGGCTTTCATATAAAGCAAAAACAAGACTTGATAAATTATTTATTGTGGGTGTTTTTGGTGCTGTCGGATTACTTTTTTTTGGAACTTTTAAAAAGTATTTTATGAAAGATGGTTATTTTATTCCCGAAGAACAAAAAAAACATTTGCAGGGTGGTGCTTCTTATGTACAAAAAAAATTTCAAGAATCGGAAATAATACATGCAACTGAAGCTGAAGCAAAAGCTGTAACGGCCATACAAACGACAGAGGGATTGGTTGCATCTCCTAAACCTAAAAAGAGGTATACATTTTCAGGTATAGATACAATGACTGGTGGAACGAAAACAAAATCTCCTTTAGGTAATACAATTACTGATGGGTTTAATCCTTCATCAAGGACGCCCGCATCATCTGAGGGAACATCTTTTGTTCAAAAAGCTGAAGTAAAAAATCAAACAAAAGCATCTGATGTTACAGTTGCCACAAACCAAATTGATATGAATGGTTTTAGAGTTGATTTAAAAGCCGAGCAAGGATATATTCGGCGATTTGATTTTGCCGTAGAAGAAAGTTCAGCCAATAAACTGATACTGGATATTAAAGAAAAATCAGTGGCTCACAATAATGTGGGTCAGGATATTCAAGTTAATTTTGCATATTTTAATCCAAATAATAAAAATGTTGGTGGGCAAACTTTTTCTGTTGTATTTAATCGCAAATGTGGTTTTTATACAACAAATTATAATCCGTCATTAGGTTATCTTATTTTTGTTACAAAAGGTGATTGTGTTTCTCTTTCTTATCGTGGAGATAGTTTACAGGCATCTAAAAATGAAATGATTTTACCTCAAACGGCTAAAGTGGTTTATCAAGGTAGACGCTTTATTCAAACAAAGCCTTGTAAGGTACCACCCGTAATCATTCGCTCGCACAAAAATAATACTGTTCCAATATTAAAAAGTTCTCAGGTAAAAATGCGATAAAAAAATAGCCCTCCAAGTGGAGGGTTATTTTTTTTAATAAGTGTTTGCTCTAGATCTTATTCTGGTTGTGCCACCGGTGGTGGATAGCCAAACATTATCTCCGGGGCGTAATCCCAGTTCATTTGTTTGTAAAACAGATACATAAGTGCCGTTTGTTTTTTTGATGATAAATTCATAAGCGTTAGTGCTTGTTAAGGCACTTTCGGTTGCAGAACCAATCATACCACCGACAAGGGCACCTCCGATACCGCCAATAATATTGACAGCAGTGTTCCCTCCAATCATAGAACCGGCTGCTGCACCGGCACCAGCACCAGCTAGCGTTCCAACGGAGTTAGATCCTTGTGTTTGGACGGGTGTCATTTGAATGATTTTTCCCATGGAAACGGAACCTTGCTTTCCCAGTTCATAATTTGAATAGGATGTATTAGAATAATTATCTGCACATCCTGTTATTATGAATGCAAACAAAATTAAAAAGAGAAATTTTTTCATTGCTTTTCCTTCCTAAAGAAAGTATTTTACCAAAGTATTCAGTTTTTTTGATTATAATCATTTATAATAGGAAAGTCAACAATGATAAAAATGTGGAATAAAATGATGAAGTATGTATACGATCGGTGTATGTCTTTGGTTTCGGGAAAATGGGCATTGCCGACATTATGTGCTATTTCTTTTATTGAAAGTTCATTTTTTCCAATTCCACCGGATTTATTTTTGATACCTTTAATTTTAACTTGTCGGACAAAGGCTTTTAAAATTGCCTTTTATACAACCTTATTTAGTGTATTAGGTGGTTTTTTTGGTTACGCTATCGGTTATTTCTTATATGATATTATCGGTACACCTATTTTAAAGTTTTATGATGCCGTTAATCAATTTGAAACCTTTAAATCCTATTATAATAATTATGGGTCATGGATTGTTTTTGGAGCAGGATTAACACCGTTTCCATATAAAATTGTTACCATTGCCAGTGGCGTAACAGGATTAAATCTCTTTGTTTTTGCGGTTGCATCCTTTCTATCCAGAGGGATACGTTTCTTCTTGATTGCTTGGTTGTTATGGAAATGGGGTGAACCTATGAAAACATATATTGAAAAAAATTTAGGTTGGCTATCAATTCTTTTCTTTATACTGTTAATAGGCGGATTTTTTCTGTTAAAGTTTTTTTAATTAAACTTCCAGTCAAAACCAAACAGTAATTGATAATCATTGTCAGCATCTTTTTGATGGTCTGGATGTACTCTAACACCGCCTTGCATTTTAAAACTCATTAGAGGATTAATTTTCTTTCCATAGTACAAAGAATAATCTAATTCTCTAGCTGATGGTTTCAGGGTTGCCTTGTATGTTTTTCTGTAAACGGTATCGGAATAATAATCTCTACCGGTCGGTAAATCAAAATATGCATTTCCTTTGTTAATTCTAAGTGGAGAAACAAGCGATAAGCCTAAATAGTTGTCAGGGGATAATTTATAATAGGCATCAAAAGCAAATCCATCACTATATAGATCAGATGTTTCAAGAAATGCATTTTGTCTTTTAGCTTTTGTCATACCATAAAAATAAGAACCGCTTAAAAATAAATCTGCAAAAGGATTTAGGGTTGCATTAACACCCATATAATATGTCTGTGTGTTTTTAATATCAAATGCACCACTTCCGTTTAATCCTAACAAAGAGTCTTTTTCATAAAGCGTACCAGCAGAAAAACCAAGAGCAATAGAGTTAATTGGTTGATAGTTTAGTTCAGTATCAAAAGAGAAAGCTTGTTTGTCAAAAGAATCGTCTTTATCTATGTTTGTTTCATAAAAGGCATTTTCGCCGGTTGTAAAAGAGGTTTTTAAGTTTAGTTTAGAAGATATTTTAAAAGTTTCTTCTATCCCATAGGCATTATTCATTTGTGCAAACGGATTTATTTTACCTTTTTGTGATGGGGAATCGGCAGAAGATTTTGTTTCTTCTTTAAAATAAAAACGAATCTTGTTTTTATCAAAATTAAACGAAATGTCCATTTCCCCGATACCATAGACTGAATCTTTTTGTGCAGTTTCTACAAAGCCAAAGGAAATGTGAGGACTTGTTTGAATATGTTTTTTTGTTTTAAAAGAGGAAAATCTTCTTAATTTATTTTTAAATGCATCCGGATTGTGATAGGCTGATTTTACTAAATTATTTGTTGTAATTTTAAAGGACCTGTCATATTTATCAAGAACGGATATAGATTGGGGAAGGGCTTTTAATATCTGTGTTTTTAATTGACTGGGCAATCTTAATTTTGTGTTTGAAATTTTTATTTTTGAATCATTTATATTTTGAGTTGTTGCAACTGAGATTTCACCCAACGGTTTATTTATGGCATCATATAAATTCAGCAGTCCGTTTCCAAACTCTGAATCTATTTCTTTATTGTTGATAGGGGTTGCTGTTTCTAATAAAATTTTAGCGACTTCTGATGCCGTTAAATTTGGATAAGTTCCCCATAAAAAGGCGGCTGCACCAGATACGACTGGGGTGGCCATACTGGTTCCATAAGCATATTGAATTTGATTTTTATCTGTTGTAGAGGCGATTCCTAAATCAGTATCACCTCCTGGGGCCGCTAGACAATAAGCTGCGGTACTGCCACATTTATTAGAGTAACTTGCTCGTTCTTTTGGATTAGATGCTTTTGTTGCTACAACACTAATCATGACTTCATCTAATCCGTCTATATGTAAACCGGCACCGGCTTCCATCGTTGGTTCATGATAATTTTCATTTCCGGCAGCAACGACTAACACGGCTGATTTTTTGTCAGCTAAATAGTTAAACCCATCTAAGTTGTACTCCATTTGAAAATTCCAATCATGGATTGTGGCATTGTAGTCAGAGTCAGCGGGTGTTCCAAGACTAAGATTGATAACTTTGGCTCCTTCATCAACAGCTTTTATTAGCGGTTTTGAAAGACCGGATAAGAAGTCGTACCGCATAATCATTAACTCTGCATTAGGGGCTACGCCTTGTATGCCAGAGTTGTTTTTTTTGGCTGAAATAATACCGGTAACGTGCGTGCCGTGTATATCGTTTAAAGGTGTGTAAAGAGATTGATTATTTTCCCAAACATATGAGCTATCATAGGCTTTTTTAAAGTCCTCAAATGCTTCTTTATTAAAATCGGTTCCTTGATATAAAATTTCTTCTTCTCCGGAAGCGTCCCTGAATGCAAATCCATTTTTATAAATCCAACAATTTTTTTGAGTGCTAGACTGGCATGGACCATAATCAAAATTGTATGACTTTTTAACTGATGGTAAATCATTATGGTTATAAATACCCGTGTCAATAATAGCAACAGATATGGGTGAAAGATTATCAGATATTTCAATACTTCCGTCAGATGATTTTGTTGCCGTAAAAACAGAAGCGTAGGCTTCAGCCGCTTTAATTGGTCTTAAAAAGTTTCCTTTTGAATATTCTGCTGTTTCAAAGTCAGAGGCTGATAGTTGATAAGTTGTATTGGTGGGTAACTCATTAGATGAATCGCTATCATTCCCAGAAGGAGGTGTAACAGGATCTACAGTTGAAGGAGGATTAACATCTATAATAGGTTTGTCATTTGAAATATTGTCATCTGTCTGGGGTGGTAAATCATTTGTAATGTCGTTTTGGTTGTTTTCAGTGCTTTTGTTACTACTACTGTTACTACTACCTCCGCCGCCTCCGCCACCAGCTAAAGCAACTAAACCGCCGATACCGGCAATGGAGGCAATGGTTATAGCGGTTGGAGTTGAAATAAAGCTACTTTTTTGTTGGGGAGTATTTTTTGCATAAAAAGAGTTGGTTGCTTTTTGATAGTATATTTTATACCCTTTGTTGAAAACGGCCCGTTGTGAAGATGGAATTTTTTGCATGCAAAAATGTCTTCTGTTAGCTCCTAATTTGGTAAGAGTTGAAAATGCCCGATAATTATTTCGGTGTACAGAAAGACATAATGGTGTTTGACCTTGACTGTTTGGGTAATCAAGTGTTCCTAAATGTAATCTTATTTTTTGTAGGGCGTTGGTATTTTGTTGATGTGCTAATTGATAGATATATTCAGTTTGTGCCAGTGCAACAGACTGAAATGACAAAAAGCCCCACACAAAAATGCTTGCCGATAAAAATTTTTTTATCATTGCATTGTCCCCTTAAAAGATTTGTCCCATTCTTCTTTTATTATACCATAGTCGGTATTTGTCGGCAAGTGTGTTTGAAAAGTACTTGTATTATTTAATCTTTTTAACAGAAATATATTTTTTGCTTGATAAAAAATGAAATAAATGAGATAATAAGACATCTTATTTTATTAGGATTATATATGAAGAAAAGACATCAATCAAAAGAATCATCCAAAACAAGCTCTTTAGTAAGTAAGGATATTTTATTATATGGGAAACACCCTGTTTCATTAGCGCTTTTAAATAAAAAAAGAGTGGTGAGAGAGGTATTGATACTCTCTACGGTATTAGAGAAAATGAAAATACCTAAAAATGTGCCGTTTAAAATTGTTTCAAAAGATCAACTAGACTCTTTGGTTGGAAGAGATGCTGTTCATCAAGGTGTTGTGGCTAAATGTCAGGCTTTGCCTAATTATGATATTTTAGATTTAATAAATGAAATTAAAAATCAAGAAAAGGTTTTGCTTGTTATTTTAGATCAGGTAACAGATCCGCACAATGTCGGTGCTGTTTTGCGTTCAGCTGCAGCATTTAATGCGGCGGGAGTTATTGTACCGCAAAGCGGAGCACCGGATGAAACGGGCGTGTTGGCCAAATCTGCCAGCGGTGCATTGGAATTGATCCCGTTAATTAAGGTAAAAAATTTAACACGAGCTATGCAAGAATTAAAAGAAAATGGTTTTTGGTGTATCGGTCTTGATGGATATGCTTCGCATAGTATTTATCAAACAAAACTGCCAAAAAAATGCGTGGTTGTTATGGGATCAGAAGGCGATGGGTTAAGGCGTTTAACGGCAGAAAATTGTGATGATACAGTTAAGCTGCCGATGAATCCTGCAGTTGAAAGTTTAAATGTTTCAAATGCTTGTGCGATTACTCTTTATGAATGGAATAGGCAGTATTGTTCTTAAAAAATAAGGGGTTATCTTATGTATATTAGAACGCAAGGTGAAATGGAATTAATCAATAAGGTAAAAGCTGAGTTTTTAAAAATCGGTTTTTCAAATGAGCAAATTTCAAAGTTGATAGGCTCTCGGCAAAATCGTACGGATACAAAAATTCCCTTTTTGTATACAGATATACAAAAAAGATTTAAAGAGTTTCAAAAGATTTTTTCTAAATACACTGTAGCACAAAAGGATATATATGATATTTTGAGCCAGGGGCTTCTTTTTTCGCAGTTGCCATCTGCATTAGATAATCTTTTAACTTTTGTTGCTGAAAAAGGTGTTTCGCCCGAACTGTTTTTAAAAAAATTATCAACAACTTCAAATGGTTGTTATGTTCTAGGGATGCCTCCTTCAAAAATTAAAAAAAATATTATGCAAATGGGAGAGGCTTTAAAGGATTATAATATTTCAGAAAAAAAATGGATAGAGCTTTCCTTTAAAAGGCCCTCTCTGTTAAGATTGACTGCTTCTTATATTTTAGGCAATCTGAAAAAGATGGATGCTTTTTTAGCTGATTACGGTTTTGATGAAAAAGACTTGGTTAAAGCGGCTAAATTAAATCCATCAGTTTTTGATAAGGATGCGGAAACACTTATTGCTAAAACAAAAGAAATGTTTGCCTTTATAAAAAAATATCACATAGAGCCTAAAGAATGGATTCGGGCATCATTAAAAGTTCCTCAATTGTTATACCATGATCCTAAACATTTGCAGGAACATATTGAATTTTATCAAAATATGTTTCAAAAAAAGTTATTTGTTTTTGCTAAAAAACCGGATGCCGATTCAACGTATTTGATGCGTTATTTGTTAACATCGCCTCAGGCTCTTTGTTTTTCAAAAGAAAATCTGATGCTAAGAGAAAGATTTGCTCGTTTTTTAATTGAAAAAAACGCCTTTCTAGAATCTTCCCACTCAAAAACTGGAATTCCCAATTTTTCTCTATGGGCTACGGACATTGCTATAATTTTATCAATCTTCCTCCGATTCATAGATGACCCTCCTTATGAAATTAAAATTATGCTCAATATGATAACATATTTATAAGCAAATTTCAACTACTAACTGCAATAGAAAAGAGAATAAGATATATTTTTTTATATCTTATTCTCTCTTTGGAAATTTAACGTAATTTTTTCCTTTTTTTCTCTACAGAATACCCAAATTTTCCTATTTTTTTACCTAATTGATAATAACCACCATTAGCATAAGCAATCAAATTACATTTACTTATGTCAAAAGCACCTTTTTCATCAATATATTTCTCGTCTGCATCTATTGATAAAACTTCTGCCATAAACATATGATGTGATCCAAGTTCTTTTATTTCTTTAACTTTGCATTCAATTGATACTGGACTTTCTTTTATTGATGGACATTTAACAAAATTTGATTCTTCTTTTGTTAATTTCATTTCTTTAAATTTATCGACATCTCTGCCAGATTTTACTCCACACCAATCTGTTGCATAAGCCAAATCTTTACTTGTTAAATTTATTACAAATTCTCCTGTTTCTTTAATTATATTATATGAATATCTTTCTGGTCTTACAGATATATAGCACATTGCAGGATTTGTATTTATAATTCCTGTCCATGCAACTGTTATTATGTTTGATTTTTCCATTGTACCACATGATACCATTACTGCTGGTAATGGATATAAA
>CALCTR010000028.1 GCA_937906925.1 uncultured Alphaproteobacteria bacterium | reverse complement strand
TGTGTTCCGCTGTATTTTGTAGACCCAGTGCATAAGGCGATAGGTCTTAGTCATTCCGGCTGGAGAGGCACAGTTGGCAGAATGGGACAAAAGACGCTAGAAGCCATGAATATAGCCTATGGTACGAAGCCGGAGGAGGTCATAGCAGCGATTGGACCATCCATTTGCCAGGATTGTTATGAGATTAGTGAAGATGTCGCAGAGCATTTTTATGAAGAATTTCCTGATCATGGAGAAGAAATCCTGATAAACAAAGGAAACGGCAAATATCAACTCGATTTGTGGAAAACGAATGAAATCGTGCTGTTGGAAGCAGGAATTTTACCAGAACATTTGGCGGTAACAAACATTTGTACCTGCTGTAATGCAGAAATGCTCTTTTCGCATAGAGCAAGTCACGGAAAACGTGGAAATTTAGCAGCATTTTTGATGTTGAAAGCATAGTTACAAATAAACCTAATATATGTTGGAGGTTTTGGCAGGATGAAATACATGAAGAAATTTTTTGCGAAAAATGAAGAAAAAGATTCTGTAAAAAATGACCTTACGCAGGTGATGAAAACAATAGAGAATGTAAAAAGTGCAAGTAATGAAATTGTAGATGGTATTTCTGTTGTACGTGAGCTTGCAGAAGAAAATAAAGAGAGTGCAGTTGCAGTTGTCAATAGCATGGAGGATCTGGTAGCACAGAACAGTGAACTGAATTTGAAAATCGAGTCTTCCATAGAGATGACGGAGGATATTGACCAGCAGGTAGAGCATGTGACGCAATTGGTGGAAAAGATTGTGGATTTGAGTGAACAGTCTGTTACACATGCGATGTCAAGTTCGAAAGAATTAGAAGGTGCAGTAAATGCTACAATGACGATGGCGAAATTGTCAGAGGATGTAGAAGTGATTTTGAAAGATTTTCAAAAATATATCCCATTTTTATAGAATCATAAGTAGCTGGATCTAAATCTAATTCGGAAAAAGCCTTTACAACAGTCAAAAGGCATCCGCCATCATCCATTGTTTTAATGTGTTCAGCTAATTTTAGCTGTTTCATGATATCTTGAACATTTGCGGAAAAGCCTTCAATGTAATTGATGAAGTTCTCGGCTAATTTATCAGTTTCGTTTTGAAGTTCTTTGAGCGTATAATGGCTGGTGTTATAGAATTGAAAACCAGCAGTTCTTTCTAATTTTAATGCTGGTAATACTGGATTGCTTTCGTATAACGTAACGACAGCATCTTTTGTTGGAGCCAAAGCGCATTCTAATCGGCGTAAAATAGTCATCGGAATAATAACATCGCCATATTTATCTGGCATATATGTTCCTCTTAACTTATTTGCGATACTCCATATAAAGTTTGCGTCTGAGGTTACATCAATAGGATTATCATCCCACATCACATCATTTTTAGGATTTAGATTACCAGACATTATTATTTGCTCCATTCATATCGATATATTATTTGCAATGTGTAGTATTTTATATGTAATCATATCAAAAAGCAAGGAATAAATAAGAAAAATCAAGAGGGTAAAGGGAGTTTAGGAGGGTGCTTCTAAGCTATTGTCTTAATATGATTTTTCTGTTTTAGAGGATGGATCGTGTTTTTCTAAATGATTTCAGATACATAAAATAGGGCATATTTTTTCAAAGTGACCAACCAGAATTTTTTATACTCCATTATAACCCTTGTGTTTATTGGGGTTTGGGATATACCCCACCAGCCAGAATTTTTGTGTTTCGCTAGAAATATGGCGCAGCTTGCGTCCCCGCATATGAATTATCGCCAGGAAGGACCCGTGGGATTACATGTGCGAGAGCATTGTTTTTTATAAAAATATATGCTACTAATATACAAAATGCTATGGAGGTTTTATGCAAAAAGGTGAAATTATAAGATATGTTGATATGACGATTGAAGAAGGAATGAATCTTCAACGTGGTATGAATTACAATATTCAAGGCAGAGCTTATCATATCATTTTGATGAGCGTTAGACCTAATGCTCCATATGCAGATGAATGGATTGAAGAAGAAAATACCATCATATATGAAGGTCATGATGTTCAAAAGAATTATAATTATACAGATTTACCTTGCGATCAAGTTGACCAACCAATGAACACTCCTTCTGGTGGTTTAACTGAAAATGGGAAATTTTACGAAGCATCCATGCGCCACAAAAATGATGGCGCAAAAGCCGAAGTAGTTAAAGTATATGAGAAGATACGCGATGGTATTTGGGTATATAATGGCTTTTTTAAATTGGTTGATGCTTGGATCCAAAAATCTGGGAAGCGTGATGTATTTAAATTCAAGCTTGTGATGATAGAAGATGAAACAGAGTCAGAAAAAGCACTAGATGTTTCAAATTTAGAGATGGAACACAATAGACTTATTCCAACATCTGTTAAAGCCTTAGTTTGGGCCAGAGATAAGGGAAAATGCGTCAAATGCGGATCTAATAAAAATCTGCATTATGACCACATTATCCCATTCTCCAAAGGAGGCTCATCCAAGGACGCAAACAACATTCAACTTCTTTGTCAAACTTGTAATTTAAGAAAACACGATAAGATTGAATAACTATCTCCTTTACAAATATTCGCCGGTTTTGTGGGTGTGACACAGGGCAAAGTGCCAACCGTCCAGTTTCTTACCGCTTCGTTCACACCAACCGTTGGCTTCATAATAACTATAAAAGCCTTCCAAGTTGATATGGATGTTCTTTTCGGCCACATACCGTTCCACTTCCTGCCAATCCGGTGGCAGTTGTGTAAAGTGATACTTGAACTTTGCGCCCACTCCGAATCCTTGCCGAGCCCAAACATCACCAAGCCCAACCAAACCACCGCCGGTTCGTTTTTGCTCAAAAATCTCACGTCCGACTAATTTCTTTTCATTATTTACATTATTACCTTGCTTTATTTCTTCAGTCGTTGGCGGATAGTCGGCGATTAAACGGCTTTCATCCGGCGGACAAGTGGCGGTGGGGTCTGGCGTAATATCCTCAAAGCCCTGATATTTATTATAGTTAATGAGCCTGACAAGTATGGCGCATCCGATACGAGTTGTTGTAATATCATTGGTGCGTTTCAGTTTATTAAGTAGTCGCTTGATTTGGTCCTTGGATTTATCCAGAGTTTCGGCTAACCGCATGTGGCTGATAACAACTTCACCCCGATGAACAATAATATCCTTAAAGGGCTCATCTTTGAAATTTGCCGTCAGCATTAAGTGGAGATAGAGTTGTAAAACATTTGCGTCCGAATACCAATGCCAATCTTGAAAATCGCGGTAGAACTTAATAAATCCACCTTTAATAACTTCCTTTTTGTGAGAAGACAAAGAGGTATTGTCAGACTTATGGTGTATCATATCTGTCATGAGAAAACTCCTGTCTTAAATTTCCGGGAAGTTATATTTTTTGCGTTGTTCGGCCCAAATTGGCGGAATTTCCTCTCGTATCAGACGTTTTAAGATAAAGTCTGCCGGTTGAGTTCCTGCCAAAACGGATTTGATAATATCCGGCGCCAACGAAGTTAAACGAAGAATACGTCCCAAATAACCAGCATCCAGTTCTTCATTGAGCGATAGTTCGGCAATAGTCATTCGACCGGAGGTTAATACTTTTTGATACTTAAACGCTTTGGAAAGGGCTTTGATAAGCTCTTTATTCGGGCAAGAGTTTTGCGTTAACGTTTCTGGAACTGTCACCTGCAATACCCCATGCGTTCTGG
Source organism: uncultured Alphaproteobacteria bacterium (assembly GCA_937906925.1). Classification (GTDB taxonomy): domain Bacteria; phylum Pseudomonadota; class Alphaproteobacteria; order CAAHEQ01; family UBA3637; genus RGIG4140. Next base: position 36,740 of record CALCTR010000028.1, on the reverse strand, counting down.
AAAGAGGGACATCTATCGTCATAATGCTGTCTTTGGTTTGAGAGGCGTATTTGTCAGACAAAATATCCAGCGCCAAAGCAGTCCATTTGATTTCCAAATTATCACATTGAACGGTAATGTTTTCAATTAACTCTTTGACTAAAAGCGATTTATCAAGTTCGCTCATCTTTGCCAAGACTTTTTCGGGATGTTGCATAATCTTAAACAGCTCTTTGGTTTTATCGGGCGCAATTTGCTTGATAAGTCCGTTTAGGATATGCGCATCTTTTAACATCGGCGTGATGATTTGTATAATTGCTTCATCAAGGATAGCCACCGCCACCGAACCATTATGACATGTATGATAGCCGTAGTATTTGGCTTTGGTTGACGTGTAGTAATAACGTCTGCGACCATGTCCCATACTGACAGTTGGTGTCATTCTGGTATGGCAACAACCACAAGTTAAAATACCACGCAAAATGCCGACTTCGTTTTTCTTGTATAAGCAAGAGCGTTTGGCAACATCTTTACTGGCTCTGATTTCGGCAACCTTATCAAATGTTTCTTGATCGATAATGGCCGGATGTTGTCCGTCATAGAGTTCATTTTTGTGTTTAACTTTGCCAAGATAAACCGGATTTTTGAGTAAGCGTTTTATCATTTCTCGGCGGTATTCTATGCCGTAATTATCTTTGACTAACTTACAGACTGCGGTAATGGATTTATGCTTTAGATAACTTTCAAACATAAAGCGTATCATTTCGCCTTCTTCCGGTTTGATTTTGAGCTTTTTATTGATGGCAACATAACCGGTTGGAACAGCACCGCCCATCCACATGCCTTTCTTTTTAGAGGCAGCGACTTTATCGCGAATACACTCACCGCTGATTTCTCGTTCAAACTGTGCAAAAGAAAGTAAGATATTGAGCATCAAACGGCCCATGCTGTCAGCGGTGTTGAAATTTTGCGTTACCGATACAAATGAGCAGTTGTTCTTTTCCAATATCTCAATCATTTTGGAAAAGTCGGTTAATGATCGGGTTAAGCGGTCTATTTTGTAAACGACAATCATATCAACTTTGCCGGCATTGATGTCTTCTAACAGGCGCTCTAAGGCGGGTCTATTCATATTACCGCCGGAAAAGCCTCCATCATCATAATGTTCAGGAATGATTTTCCAACCTTGATGTTTCTGACTTAATACATAATTTTCACCGGCTTCACGCTGAGCTTCTAATGTATTAAACTCTTTATCCAACCCTTCTTCAGTTGATTTTCGGGTATAAATGGCACAACGAACTTCTTTCATGGCTACACTCCAAAAAATTCTTTGCCGGAGATTTTCCGACCGGTTATTTCCAAAGCGATAGCCGATAAAGATTTATAAACCTGGCCATCAAACTCAAAACCATCTTTCAACACACGCAGACGATAAACATTCCCTTTGAACCGTTTGATAAGTTCTGTGCCAACGGGCAAATAAGTTGCATTATCGGGTTCATCATCCATTGTTTCAAGCAGGTGTTTGGTTGCACTGTCTAATCCGCCAAAGCGCAGTTTTTGCAATCTGTTTGTAACACGCCAGATAAAAAAGGACTTGCGGGTGGCCTTTGTTGGAAGAGAGAAAAGCTCAATATAGAGTTTGTATAACTCATCAAAATCTAATTGTGGTATGTTTTCCAAAGGAATGTCTAAATTAATATTTCTGGCCATTTGCGCCTCCTTTTATTTGACAATGAATGCTTGCTTTTGAAACAATATCAAGTGATTTTTTGGGATTTTTCGATAAATCTTTGGGCTCTGTTTCATTTAAGATTTCAGCCACAGCTGTTTTTAACAGTTCTATGATTTCATTCATGGTTTTATCCTTTCAGTAATTTCCTTACATACAGAACAAGTGAAAAAATCGAAAAATCGTACTCACTTTTTTCAATTTTTTTTGTTTGTCTGACATAGGGTAAAAAGCCCGGAGAGGGGAAAATATTACCATGTAGAGTACATATTTTTTAATATTTTTGATAAGTTGTTGTTTTTCAAAGAATCTTTTTTTCATAATTTTACCTTTCACTTAAAAATTATTTTCTTGTTGCATAAGGTAAAAATCCCGGAGAGGTCGAAATCTCCCCAAAAAAATGAAAAATTTTTCAACTTTTTTATAATGTATTGATTTTGAAGAAATATTTTCATCCGTGTTTTTACCTTTCTTTGACGTGAAAGGTTTGTTTCCTCCTTCCACATTAAGGTAAATTCCCGGCAAGACGAATTTTCTCTCAAAAAAAATAAAATTTTTTTAGATGTCTGTTTTTGCATATTAAAACTCCTTTTTACCATTTCATGTGGCAGAGGTTTCTTATTCCCTTCACGTATAGTAAAAATCCCGGAGCTCGATTTTTCGTTCCAAAAAAATGAAAAAAATCAAAATATTTTACAACTTGTTGATTTTCCATAAATCTTTTTTCTCCCTTTTTACCGTTATACAGGTGTGAAAGGAGTTTTTTGTTTCCTTCCACCGTAAGGTAAATTCCCGAGAAAATGGAAATGTGTCGAAAAATAAAGTATCTTATAAGTGATTGAATTTGCAGATAAATAAGAAGATGTGTTTTTTTTACTTCATTGTTTTGCAATTTTTACTTCGGCAGTTTGAGAGTTTTTCGTTCGGTAGTTTGAGGATTTTTTATTTCTTGATTTTACAAAAAGCATGATATTCGGTAAATTTTGCTTGCTTTTTCGGTAATTATTCGGTAATATTTAGGTAAATATCCGGTAATATTCCGGTAAATTTAATTTGAAAGGATTAGTTATGCCTAATATGAGTGATATAGTGATTACACCAGATATTCTTCGTAAAATAGCTGAAATAGATACATTTAAGGGTTCATGGAATAGCGGTGGTATAAAAATTGAACCAGAACAATTAAAGACAATGAAAAGAATTGCGACCATTGAGTCTATTGGTTCATCTAATCGCATAGAGGGGAATAAATTAAACGATATAGATGTTGAAACAGTATTTAACAATATAACAAAAAAATCTTTTCAAACACGTGATGAGCAAGAAGTTGCAGGATATGCAGATTTACTTGCTACAATCTTTGATAGTTACCAAGATATCCCTTTATCAGAGAACTACATTCGTCAATTACACAAAATTTTATTAAGTTACTCAACAAAAGATGAGCGTCATAGAGGTGAGTATAAGAAAGATTCAAACAGGGTTGCTGCTTTTGATGCTGATGGTAATGAAATAGGCACAATATTTGAAACGGCTACTCCATTTGATACTCCTCGTTTGATGCAAGAGTTAGTTGATTGGACTAATGTTAATTTTAATGATGGGTACTTTCATCCTATTATCACAATAGGTGTATTTGTTGTTCACTTTTTATCAATACACCCTTTTACAGATGGTAATGGACGCTTATCACGAGCATTAACAACAATGTTATTGCTTAAAAACGGATATAACTATATGCCATATGCATCTATGGAATCAATTATCGAAGCAAATAAAGAAGGTTATTATAGGTCTTTAAGAGCAACTCAAAAAACAATTTGGACAGATAAGGTTAATTATGAACCTTGGCTAACATTTTTTATTACCTCATTACAAAAACAAAAACGTCATCTAGAAGAGAAAATTACCAAAGTATCTGGCACAACAAGATATAATAAAACAGAAGAAAGTATAATTGCTTTATTTGATGAAAAGTCATCTTGGAGTGTGTTAGAGATAGCTCAAGAACTTAATAAAAACAACGAAACCATCAAAAAGAATATTCAAAATCTTGTAAAAAAAGACATTTTAGAAAAACAAGGTTCAACCAAAGGAACATACTATATTTTGAAAAAGCAATAGGTTTGTTAGGATAGATAACGTGGAGTAAATTATAGATAAAGCTCAGACCAGTTTGAGCTTTATCTTTTTGTAAGTGTCGGGAATATAAAGATATTCAAAAATCTTAAATCCAATGGGGTCTTATCCACCACCATTTATAAAAACCGGCCTATGGGTCGGTATTTTTTTGTCCGTCAACAGACAAATACATTTAACAGTAGCAACAAACAAAATTCTGCTTGAATTAATCTATACCAGACAGGATTTAAATGCTTGTTTAAAAAAATAATTAACAAAACGCTCTCTTTGTGTTATCTTTATTACATTTATGAATGTATTTAGAAGAAGGTATGCGTTCAATGAATTCTGATTGGAATGATACAAATACATCTGCACTTTGGTTTTCTAGTCGTTCAAACGACTTATATTCAAAATTATTTGCCACTCCGGTTTTTTATAAAGCAATAGGAAATGTAAAAGACAAAACCACTCTGGACATAGGATGTGGCAACGGTGATGATGTTATTTATTTTTCTAAATAAGTTTTCAAAAACAAAGAACCTAAAAAGTTGTGTTTTTTTTAACTTTTTTGTATTATCAGACATAATTATTTATTTTAGAAAGGTAAAGCTTATGAGTATATTTTTAGCAGCCTGCTTTTTATTGATATTGGGATATATAATTTACGGTACTTTTGTTGAAAAAGTTTTTGGTGCTGATGAGAAGAAAAAAACACCAGCTATTAAATACCAGGACGGTGTAGATTATGTCCCCCTACCAACTTATAAGATTTTTTTAATTCAATTTTTAAACATTGCCGGTCTCGGCCCTGTTTTTGGTGCCTTAATGGGAATTATATATGGTCCCGTTGCCTTGCTATGGATTGTATTTGGATGTATTTTTGCCGGTGCGGTTCACGATTATTTAAGCGGTATGATTTCTTTAAGATATAAAGGAAAATCTCTTGTTTTTTTGATTGAAAAATTTTTTGGCTCAAAATTCAAATTATTGTTTATGCTTTTCTTAGGTTTCTTTTTAATTATGGTGGGAGCCGTCTTTGCAATGAATCCTGCCTCTATGCTGACTGAGTTATTCCAAACAAACTTCCTTTATCTGATAACCGCTATTTTTGGATATTATTTTTTAGCCACATTATTACCTATTGATAAAATTATCGGACGATTCTACCCTCTTTTTGCCTTATTATTAATAGGAGTAACAATTAGCCTAATTATTGCATTATTTGCTTCGGATTTAATATGTTACCAAGATTTAACTCTTTCATCTATGCATCCCAAAGGGCAAAGTTTTTTCCCTATTATGTTTGTAACCATTGCCTGCGGTGCTATCAGCGGATTTCATGCAACCCAATCGCCTATGATGGCCAAATGCATCAAAAATGAAAAATTTGCCAGACCTGTTTTTTATGGTTCTATGATAACCGAGGGATTTGTTGCACTGGTTTGGGCAACTTTAGGCATTGCGTTTTATCAAAACAGCAAAACATTATTTTCTATCTTATCTCAGACAGGACCCGGTGGAGCAATTAAAGAAATCTCTACCTCTTTATTAGGCGAAGTGGGAGGAGCTTTAGCGTTAATATCCGTTGTTGTTTTATCTATCACATCCGGAGATACAGCTTTCCGCTCTGCCAGACTTATTTTATCCGAATGCTTTCAAATCCCGCAAAAAAAGTTTAAAGCACGCCTGATGGTATCTATTTTTGTTTTATCCGCAGGTATTTTTCTTTCTTTTTTTGATTTAACACTTATATGGACTTATTTTGGATGGGCTAATCAAATTTTAGCAACCATAACACTGTTTGTTTGTGCTGTTTATCTTAGAAAAAAACATAAAAACTATTGGATAGCATTATTTCCAGCTCTTTTTATGTCCGTCATTTGTTTTTGTTATATATTAAATCAAAAAATCGGATTTAACATGGAACTAAAGCTATCAACCATCCTAGCAATTCTTTTAACTGTCGGATTACTTTTTTTGTTTTTCAAGAAAGATAAAATGTATTCTAAATAAGGAACAAATTAAAAATTAAAACACCGGTTACAAAAATAAGACCACTATTTAACAAAATTCCGATAAGAAGAATAACCCGCTCCCAACCGGTTGTCTTTACCAAAGAAAAATTTTTCTGTTCACTGTTAACAGGGAGGCTATCAACAATCGTTTGTTTGAAATATTAAAATATGGGGTATCGGCATCCGGATTAAAATTCAAATACTTTTCCTTTTTAAAAATCCTAAATAATGATGATTTGCCCGCAAACTTAACAACAAAGAAAAAGAAAGATACAGAGCAAACCCTTGTTCCACCCCAAAAGAAAAGAACAACAAGCTTAGTATAATATAAAAAACACTGCGAACCAATCCCAAATACATATAGTAAAATGGTCCCAAAAAATTGCCTAGCCGTTAAATAATGAATTGTTCAATAGAGTCTCTTGTTTTTCCTTAGTCAAACGTTTAATAAATTTGAAATCATCAAACTTTTATTTTGTTGACCAAGCAACATATTCATCTGAAAACTGTTTTGCTTCACTCATTTAATCTCCCTTAAAAATTAGTTAAAAACTTATCTCAACAGATGAATATCTTTTCCTTTCAAAACGGATAAATCAGCTCGCAAAGAATTTGTTGGCTCAAAAACACCTGAGGTCGTACGATACACAAAAGAAGATATTTTTTTATCCGATACAACAAACGAATAACCCATTTCTTCTCCAAGCGTTGGCAATTTTTTAAAAACGAAAACATAGTCAAAGTTCCTTAACTCACTTTTCTTAGATTGAATATACTTTTTAAATGACTGCGTCTCATCATTTTTCATAAAATATGTTTTTTTATCCCAAGGCAACAAAAATGTTTCTATACTTTTGATACGATTTTCAAATTCAGAATAAGCCATACCATCTGGGGATAAAACAACAGCGACTTTTGCTTTCTGAGGTATTCTAACCCAGTCATTCGGAATGATGTTTTTGGTTGTTTCATAGTGTTTTTTTTCAGACAACCAAATATCGGGAGAAACAACAATTTTATTGGGATTCTTATTCAACCAAGCTCCCCACCACGAAAAAGTAGAATTTGCAACAATATTGTGTTTACAAATACTCATTAGCCACATATCATTTGCCGATTCTATGCGTCTGTTATTTTCTACAACAGTGAAATGATGGTTAGATTTAAATTCTTTTTTTACCCACTCAACATCATCTGAAAAAACATAAAAATGTGGATTTGGAACTTTTTTTGCAATATAATCCATTGCCTTTAAATAGTAATGATTAGATAATACATCCGGTCTAAAAATGGCCAAATAATCACCTCTGCGAATATGAATAGCAACAGAATTTTCAGATTTCATTTTTTCTGCTAATTTTTTATTTTCTTCACTTTTTTCATTTTTAAATTCAAAAACCTCTAACAATTCTTTACGATATTTTTTAAAGATTTTTTCATTTTGAAAATATCCTTTCAACACATTATAATCTGGCACATTCATAGCTGTGGAAAAATCTCGTCCCGGTTTTTCGGTAAAAATTTTTAGTTTTCTACCTGCGGGAGAACAGCCGTCAACCTGTTTAAATTCCGGTTTAAAAAATTTCTTTAATTGATATAAATGCCCAGATAATTCTATTTCTCTATCATGTTCTTTTGCATAGGAAAATATAGTCGCATATTGGAACATATTATTTCCCAATCCTGCAAAAATTACAGTACAAACCGGTTTTTTTTCACCAGCCTTACAACTTATGCCAAAAAACAACAATAAAACGGCTAAAAGTACAATTAGAACCCTTTTCATCAATTATACCTCCTTTTTATTAAACCGATTTAAAATATAAACGGATGGAATAAATAAAATTAAAAATATTAAAAGATTTTTTTGCATGGGGTTATCATCTAAAATAAACTTAGATAAAATCAAACAAATTGCCGTCAGAAAACGACCTGCCATAGAATTTACAGAGGCAAAAAGGGCTCTATTCTCTGACGGACAAATTTCATGTATCCGAGCAATGGCGGATATCAACCAGGTAACTTGCAAAGAAATCATCAAACAGACAAAAAACAATAAACTAAGAGTTAGTATTAAATTTGTTGTTGAAGCAGCTAGCATCATCGCAAAAAAACAAAGAATAAAGCCAAAATAAGTTATCCATCCCAAATTTTTAAGCGATACTTTTTTTAAAATCATATGAGCAAAAAACGAACCACTCGCCCTAGCTGTATGATTTAAAAAGAAAACAACACCAAACAGTGTTACAGGAACAAGAGCTAATTTCATAGCTGGTTGCATACTCCACATAAAAATTTGATATGCAGCTGTTAAAAAGGCAGAATAGCCGACCAAATTAACAAACTCTTGTATTTTAAATGATTCTTTGACTGATTTAAAAAGAGAAAAATATTTTTCACTTAGAGAATCAATTTGTTTTTTTGTTGGGGCAATATCCGGAATAAAAAACAATAAAAACGTTGAAACCGTTGCAAAAATAATCGTCAGTAAAATAACTGTATCTGCACCATATAAATCAAATAACCAAGCACCACTAAGTGATGAAATACTTGTTCCGAGCGAAATCCAAAAATAAAGCCGGCCATAACGCTTTAACATCGCGGTTGTTTTATTTTTCGTTTTTAGCAATTCATAAATATACGCATCTCCTGTTCCGACAAAAGAAACAATCACAAAAGCGTACAAAAACTCTCCCAAGAAAATAATAGCCTTTGTCGGCCAAAAATATAACAGGACAAATCTTAATATCAAAACCAAACCTGAAAAAATCAATATCTTTTTTTTAGAAACTCTATCAGCAATATACCCCATTGGTACATCTAGCAATAAACATGTTAATGCACTAAGTCCTTGTATCAAAAAGAAATCAGGTAAGGTTATTCCATTTGCCGTATAAAAAAGATACAATACCGGCAATAAAAACATATGACTTTTTAAAAAAACGGATAAATTAAGCAATCCAAGTGCTGACGATAAATTTTTCATACAAAAACCCCTTTTTTTGCATTATACACAGCAATTTTTTTTTATCAAGCTTTAAAATCCATATTTATATACTCAACGAAATAAATATCTTGTATTTCTGTTTTGTTTTTGTTAGTTTTGATTTATGAAAAATTATTCTTTGTTTGACAAGTTCAGAAATATAAATCCGGACGTTTTGAAAATAATCGCTCTTATAACAATGACGATAGATCATATCGGTCATGTTCTTTTCCCCGGTAAATTTTTAATTCTAAGATATATCGGCCGATTGGCTTTACCGTTATTTTGTTTTTTATTTACATCCCATTTGGCTCAAAATCCATCTCTTTTTAAAAAATATACCATAAGACTTATTCCTTTTGCTTTTTTATCCCTTATTATGGTTACCCCATTTGAATATTTCATCAAAGATTATTTTAAACTCAGTATTCTTTTTTCATTTTTGTTGTATTTAACCGTTATATTTTTAATCAGTAAAACTATTCACCTTTCTGATTCGTTTTTACAATTCTTTTTATCTTTTATTGTGTTATTTGTTGGAGCTATTTTATCCGGCTTTGTTGATTACGGCTTTTTAGGCTATGGTTTTACATTGATTATGTATCTTTATTTAAAAACAAAAAATGTATTATTGATACCACTTTGCCTTATAGCCGGATTTTTTCTAAACATACAAGGATATACCTCGTATCCCTCTATGGTTTTAACAATGTCAAGCACCAGCTTATTGACCACCTGTTTTTGCTTGATGCAAACACAGGACAAAAAAATAAAGCATAAAAGATTTTTAAAACCTTGGTGGCTCTTTTATGCTTATTTTCCAATACACTTTTTTATTTTGTATCTAATTTATATTATTATCCATTAGGTGTCTTTACAATCACATTCCGCCAAGAACAGATCCTATCGCACCCGAAACATCTTTTACGGCTCCAGCAACCTCACCAACCTTTTCTGCTCCTTTAGAAATTTCATCTAAAGCTTTATCTAAAGAATCTCTATCATCTTTTTGAACTACAGTCGGTGTTTTAGATGTACCTGATTTTTTGGTTGCTCCGAAACCATCTATCATTGTATTGCCAAGTGGTGAACTATATCCGCTAGTCATTGTATCTTTTGTTTTTGCAGAAAAATCGTAGGCCAAACTTATTGAAGAGACACAAGCCAAGCCAAATACAAAACAAGTTAAAAGTAAATATTTTTTCATAATAGCCTCCATTAAATAACCCCTTACTTTTAGTATAGCATTTTTTTGAAAATTTCACAATAAAAAAAGAGCCGTATCACACAGGCTCCTTTAAATAATATCTTAGTGCTTATTAACCTTGTTTAGCTTTTAATTTTGGCTTTTTCTTGTTAATAACATAAACACTGCCTTTGCGACGAACAATGATACAATCTTTATCGCGCATTTTGGCTGATTTTAAAGAACAACGAACTTTCATAACTTGACCCTTTCATTAAACTAACACATACGAGTAACGGCATTATATATAATTACCGCCCGCTTGTCAAGTAATTTTTTATTGATTTTATAATATTTTTTTATCTTTTATTTCTAAAAATTGCCAAAAGCAAAATAAAACCGACTAAAACAAGCGGTATTTTATTACCAAACGAAGCATAAAAAGTTTTCTTTTCCGCCCGAGGCAAAGCTGTATCTAATACCCCTTGTTCTCCTAAATCTAATGAAGCAATGATTTCTCCATACGGGTTGATAACAGCACTTACCCCGTTATTTGTTGCCCGAACAAGAGGAAGCCCCTCTTCAACAGCCCGCATTTGAGCAATACTTAAATGTTGGTACGGACCGGCAGAAAGTCCATACCATGCATCATTTGTAATATTCAACAACCATTCAGGCCTTTTTTTCTTATCAGCCACTTTTGAGGGGAAAATAACCTCATAGCAAACCAAGGGGGATACCGGTGGTGCTTTGGGGATATACATGGTACGAACACCACTACCCTTAACAAAATCAGAAGGTATCGGAACAATTTTATCAATTTTTAAAACATCCCGAAAAGGCACATATTCTCCAAACGGCACTAAATGGGATTTATCATAGTATCCTTTTATATCAGACAAATCATCAAAGACAAACAACGAGTTAGCCAACTGTCTTTTTTTTAAATTAACAACTCGTAATCCACCTGTTAAAAGCGTCCCGCCTTGTCGGATGGCTTCCATCAAACGGGCTTTAGAAACCTCATCTATATCCGGATAAAAAGGAAGTGCCGACTCCGGCCAAATAACATGGGTGATATCTTTATTATTTTGTCTGGATAGGGTAATCAAGGTTTCATAATTTTCTTGAGCTTTTTGCGGGTTCCATTTAAGAGATTGTTTGATATTTGGTTGCACCAAACGCAATTTAACCCCCCAAACCATTTCTTTTGGCGTATCATAAAGACGCATAAATCCAGCAAAGGTACAAAAACAAAATACCGTTCCAACAATAATAAACCAACGTTTTTGCGGTAGTAATGCTAAAGACGTAAACAATAAAATACTCAACAAAGATAACCCATAAACCCCTACCAATGAAGCTGTTTGTAAAAAAGGAGGGAAAAACGTCCATATATTACCGATAAGATTCCAAGGGAAACCTGTTAAAAACCAACTGCGAATCCATTCAAAAAAAACAAAAAATGAAGCAAATGCCAACCACTTTGAAATCGGATTTTTAAACCAAACCGTACAAAGAGCCGGCAGCATAAAAAACAAGCCAAAAAATATACCTAATCCCAATAATGCTATCGGAATAAAAACTCTAAAAGCCCCCTCATCTACCAATAATGCGTTACAAATCCATCCAAGAGAGGACATTCCAAGTCCCAACCCAACAGAAAAAGAAAATAGCGCAATTTGTTTTTTATTTTCAGCCGTTATAATAAAAGACATCAATGCCCAAAAAGCAACACCCACACAAGGGATAATATAATAAGGAGCAAAAGAAAAAGCCCCTAACAATCCCAACAAAAACAATAGAATACTTTTTTTCAATACAGGACGCGATTTAAAACACGCGGCAAAAAAAGATTTTATTTTGGACATTTCTCCTCTTTTCTACTCATTAATACCTAAATCTTCAGCTTTCATCTTAAATTCATCTTTAATCTTTTTATTAAGAGATTCATCCGTATCTAAGGCTTGATACTTTAACTCTTTTAGCACCATTTTAAAAAAGTCAATTCGGGATAATGCTTCCGATTTAGCAAGTGAGGGGATTGTGGGTAAAGCTTTTAGAGCAACGTCTAGTTGCTTTTTAATTTTCTCCGGATTTATTTTATCTTCAAGTCCGCCCCAAGCCATCACCGGACACAAGTTTCTTCTAAACTCACAAACACCGGATGAAACTAAAAATTTTATCGGTTCTTTATCCTTGTTGTACACAATCATACGCCCCGGTCTTAAAGACAGAAAAATAGGTGCCCGCTCTGGCAAAAGCAATATATCTCCGTCTAATGCCGGCAATAAAACGCTATCTGCTTCCACAACATAAGATTCAAACAAAGGCGTTATCAGTTTGACACGAATCTTTCCATTTTCGGGAGATGGTTCCGGCTGATTTTGTCCATTTAAAGAGTGTGGCATTTTTTGATTAAGCATTTTTAACTTTTCCCTCTGTTGCTTTCATTTCTTTTGCTTTTTGGACAGCCTCTTCTATCACACCAACCATAAAGAACGCCTGTTCCGGTAAATCATCATATTTTCCATCTAAAATACCGGCACATCCCTCTATTGTGTCATTTAAATCAACCGTTAAACCTTTTCTACCCGTAAACACTTCACTAACCGTAAATGGCTGTGTTAAGAAACGTTGTAATTTACGAGCTCTTGCAACAATTTTTTTATCTTCTTCAGATAACTCATCCATACCCAAAATAGCAATAATATCTTGCAATGATTTATAAACTTGTAAAACACGCACCACTTCTGTTGCTACTTCATAATGACGCTCTCCCACAATTTGCGGATCTAACAAACGAGAAGTGGAATCTAACGGGTCAACTGCCGGATACAAACCTTGCTCAGCAATTTGACGAGATAAAACCGTTGTCGCATCTAAGTGGGTAAATGTCGTTGCCGGAGCCGGATCTGTTAAGTCATCTGCCGGCACATAAACAGCTTGAATAGAGGTAATAGAGCCTTTTCTGGTTGATGTAATCCTCTCTTGTAAAGCCCCCATATCCGTAGCCAATGTCGGTTGATAACCAACGGCTGACGGCATACGTCCCAATAATGAAGAAACCTCGGAACCAGCTTGTGTAAAGCGGAAAATATTGTCAATAAACAACAACACATCTTGAGCCATATTATCTCTAAAATATTCAGCAACCGTCAAACCGGTTAATGCCACACGAGCTCTGGCACCGGGAGCCTCATTCATCTGACCAAAAACAAGAGCTGCTTTTGATTTATCACCCTTTAAATCAATAACACCGGATTCAATCATTTCGTTATAAAGGTCATTTCCCTCACGAGAACGCTCGCCAACGCCCGTAAAAACAGAAAAACCACCATGCATTTTGGCAATATTGTTAATTAACTCCATAATAATAACTGTTTTACCAACACCGGCACCGCCAAACAAACCGATTTTACCCCCTTTAGGATATGGGCATAATAAGTCAATAACCTTAATACCTGTTTCTAAAATTTCCTTGTTCGGGGCTTGATCCATAAAGCTGGGCGGAGCTTTGTGAATACTCTCTTTCATCTCGCAAGCGATGGGTCCTCTTTCATCCAAAGCATCACCTGTTACGTTCATAATACGGCCTAATGTACCAAGACCGACCGGAACAGAAATCGGTTTACCGGTATTATAAACGATTGCCCCACGAATAAGACCATCCGTATCAGACATAGAAAGACATCTGGCCACATTATCGGCTAACAGCTGTTCAACTTCTAAAACCAAATCTTTTTCACCGCTTTTTACAATCAATGCATCATAAATTTTAGGCAAATCTTTTTCACTAAAAGAAACATCAACAACAGAACCTGTTATGCGAATAATTTTACCTTCTGATATAAACTCTTGATTATTTTGTGTCATATTCATTTTCCTTTATTTTTGCTCTTGAGCCATAGCACCGGATACAACCTCGGCTATGTCTGTTGTAATTTTTGACTGTCTGGTTCGTCTGTATATTTTTTGCATATCCTGCAACATATCACTGGCATTACGGGTAGCGTTATCCATTGCCATCAAACGGGCAGCATTATCTGCCACTTCTGTTTCTAACAAAACACGATTGACATAGGCTGTCATATATTGTGGCAACGCTCTTTCCAAAATCGCCAAATCGCCCCCCTCATAATCATACATTTCAGGTGCTCTGGTTGCCGGCTTTAACAAAGTGGATTCCAAGGCTCCTAAGGGAGAAAATAAATCTCCACGTCCAAATGCTTTTAAAAATGAAGTTTGCTTTAAAGCAATTTTCTTTTGGCCTAAAACGTCTCTTGAAATATAATCTAAATCGTTTGTGTCTATTAAAAACTGCCACGGATTTTCAGAAGAAAACATCTTTCCGGGGATAAGTTGTTCAATCGTTGGTCTTTGAGAAACAACGGATTTAAATTGATTATAAATAAACAAGCACACATCAAATTTATCCTGATAAAACGCCAAAGTTAAATCACTGGATAATCGCTCAGCATCCAAATAATTTTCACCCACATTTAGCACTTTTCGTTTAACGGTAAGCATCCGCATATCAGGGTAAAAACGTTTTAATATTTCAGCCCCTTTGGTACCAAAACACAAAAGAGAAATATCTTTTTTTTCTTTTTGCAGATATTTAATAACCTCTTGTGTTTTTTGGACCACCTGTACATTTGAAGAGCCACTTAATCCGTCATCAGATGTAATAACAACTAACACATATTTGTCATCCCTCCCATTTCCTTTTAACAATTTGGGAAGTGGCAACAATGTTGTATCACCCTGCCAGATTAAATCATCTTGACGTTTCGTCGCACTCCTGATAAGACGGCGAATAACCCTATTCATCTCCGACATATAGGGGGTTGTTTTTAAAAAGGCAGACTGCAATTTTCTTAATCTTGAGATGGCAACAACTTTCATAGAAGACGTTACCTGATAGGTTGATTTAATTGTTTTTATGCGGTCAGAAATCTTTTTTAATGAACTCATTTTTCAGAATTTCCCATTTCTTCTGCCAACTCTTTAACAACTTTTTCAAGAGCGGTTCTTGTTTCATCCGTTAAGTCATTTGTTGCAGTAATACTTTCTAAAATTTGAGGATGTTTTGTTGCTATCAATTCTTGCAATTTATCTTCAAAACCAGAAACTTTATCTAAATCTATCTCATCTAAATACCCATTAACACCGGCAAAAATGGAGATAACTTCTTCAGCCATAGAATAAGGGCGGTATTGCTTTTGTTTCATAATTTCCGTTAAACGAGAACCCCTGTTTAATAATGATTGTGTTGCCGGATCCAGGTCTGAAGCAAACTGTGAAAAGTTCATAACTTCGCGATACTGGGCCAAATCTAACTTTAAAGAACCAGCAACTTTTTTCATTGCTTTGCTTTGAGCGGCAGAACCGACACGACTGACAGATAAACCAACGTTAATTGCCGGTCTGACACCTTGTAAAAAGAGGTTTGTTTCCAAGAAAATCTGACCGTCTGTAATAGAAATAACATTGGTTGGAATATAGGCAGAAACATCCCCTTCTTGCGTTTCAATAACAGGCAAAGCTGTTAAAGAACCACCACCATTTTGAGCATTTAATTGAGCGGCCCGTTCCAACAAACGGGAGTGCAAATAAAACACATCCCCCGGATAAGCCTCACGACCGGTCGGACGTTTTAACAACAAAGACATTTCACGATAAGCAACGGCATGTTTAGATAAGTCATCATAAAAAACAATAGCATTCATACCGTTATCTCTGAAATATTCGCCAATTGTACAGCCCGCATATGGTGCTAAATATTGCATAGCTGCACTATCTGCTGCCGTTGCAGAAACAATAACCGTATAATCCAATGCACCTTTATCTTCTAATATACGCATAATATCACGGACAGTAGATTGTTTTTGACCGATGGCAACATAAACGCAAAATAATTTTTCATTATCCGGCAAAGTGGCATTTTTTTCTTTTTGACTTAAAATTGTATCTAAAATAATAGCTGTTTTACCTGTTTGTCGATCACCGATAATCAACTCACGCTGACCCCGACCAATTGGAACAAGAGCATCAATACCTTTGATACCTGTTTGAATCGGTTTATTAACCGAACTACGGGCAATAATACCGGGTGCCGGTGCCATAACCGGTTTTTGAGGCAACTCTTTTAAAGAAGATTTACCATCAATAGGCTCTCCTAACGGATTTAAAACCCGACCCAATAATTCCATACCAACAGGAACAGTATTCATTTGTTTTGTTCTTGAGACCGTTTCGCCTTCTTTGATATTTTGTGCGTTATCAAAAATAACAATATCCACCTCATCCGGATTCAAATTTAAAGCCATACCATGCTGGCCGGAAGCAAAAACAACCCGCTCACCGGAGGCAATCGTTTTTAACCCTTCAACTCTGGCAACACCATCTGAAACAGAAAGGACTTTTCCCACCTCTTTAACTTCCGGTTTTTCTTCAAACGTATCAACTGTTTGAGAAAACAAGGTGGCAATTTTACTCACATCAACAGCTTCAGAAACTTTATTTTCAATTTCTTTTTGAAAAGCATTTAACTGCCCTTTGACAGAAGTATCAATTAAAAGCGAATCTACATTTAGCAATAAACCACCGAGTAATGAGGGATTTACCTTAACTTGCAAAACAAATTTATCCGTTTTTAAAATTTTTGTTAAACGAGTTCTCAGCGTTTCCAACTGTTTTTCCGACAATGAAACGGCAGATTCTATTTCAATCAGCTTTGCACTTTCATTTAAATTTTCTGTTCCATTTTTATCTGACATAGCAAATCATCCTTTTATATTGAAAAAATAATGACTTCTTGTAACACAAAAAACCTTAACTTGCAAGACATTAACACTCTTTTTTATAAAAAAAGAAACTGATAAAAAAAACAACCAATCAGATAAACAATAAAATGGTTCTCGTTTTATGATTTATATTTAAAAATAAAATGTGCTGCCAATTATAAAAGCCTTTGTTTTTTTAGATTTTGCATAATGAGTGTAATCTAAATACAGTTGCATATTTGATGATACTTTATATCCAAAATAAAAATTGTATTTTTCTTCAAATCCGATATTATTATCTTTTGTGTTGAAATATTTTTCATAAGAGTTGATGATTTTTATTTTATCCCCTATTCTTGAAATAGCCCCCATTTGCGGTGCTATATAAAAATTTGAAAAATTATCATAGTGATATCCGACTTTTGGCAATATGTATAACGATGTTGATAAAACCTTTTTACTCAGTCCAAGACCAAATTCAATAACCGGTTTTAGCTCTGTCTTTTTATTAAATAAATCATTTTCAAATCCCAAACGAAAATATTTTGATAAACTGCTTGTCGTTGGATAATCTATAACAGATTTCATCTTTAATATATCAATCTTTTCAACAATCAATTTTTTATTTTGATAGCTTAAAGTCAAATCCAGCATTTTACTTTCTAAATCCGGAAAATATGCCGTTGATACATCTCTTATATCCTGATAAACTGGACTAAAATTAATATAAGTAATGCTGTTAACCCTATCCTGACTAAATGACACTTTTGTTGGTTTTGGTGCCTCACCTATATAATTTAAACCAAATTTTTTTACGACATTTTTTTGTGATTTTGAAGGGATAAATGTAATATTTGATATTTTTTCTTTATTTTGTAAACCTTGAATATATTCAACAGGCGTTATAAATACTTTATTTTTGTTTAAAGCAAAGTCATCATTTGCAACCTTTAATATATTTATTAAAGCAGTATTACAGTTATGTGTAATAAAACGATACTTAATATTTTGAGCCTTTAGCTCCCATAAATGAGCCTTTAAGCGTTCTTTTTCTTTGGGATTTAATTTTAGTTTAAACTCCCACAAAGAGCGTTTTTCTTTATATAAATATTCCGAGACTTTTTCACGATAAGGCGACAATATATAAGCCCCATCCACACCATCTATAAATACTTTTATATAAAAATCAAGCGAATCTGCTTTATCAAATGCAGCAAAATAACTAAAGGCATGCTCTTTGCCCTCTCCCGCTATTTTTAAAAAAGAATGCCCCATCATAGACGAAGGACTCATATTATTTTCGGCCGCAAAAATAACTGAAACATCATTAAAAACGATCTTGTCTAAATATTCTTGATAAGCTTTACAATCTGGATTGGGAAACGCTTTTTTGGGTATCTTAAGTGAATTAACAATAAAATCAAATCGTGCCGGATACTTGCATATTGCATGATTATCATCCGGTGGTTCTTTTGAAAAAAAAGAATCTAAAGTCGCTAAATACTCCTCTTTAGGATTTATATACCCTCTTGATGACAAGAAGAAAGTGCTATCTTTATTGATAACACTTTTTTCTCCATTATAATGTAGTAAATTTTTCCAATCTAATGATTTAAAAATTTCTCTATTAACAATACTATGGTGAGCGTGAACATCAATAGAGATAATTATAATCACTAGATTGATAAAAAACACTCTATTTAGGATGGCAAGTATTCTTGTGATATATTGGAACGACGATGCTGTCATCATAATCCCACATTGCTCCAGTCATTGCATCTGTTGTTGTTCCAGTTGTTCCAAATACCCATAAAAGAATATTACCAAAAGTCCACATTTCAACTTTTTCAGAAGCAACCGTCGTAGTTGGTCTATTACATTTTGTCTCCTTTACTGTAATAGTAAGCGGGCGATTATCCTTTTTTACATTTACAACAGAAGGAATAACGACTGTTTGAGTGCCAGATGCAGAAACCACATTAACTTCTGCCTCTTCCCCTGTGTTTGTTAACATGTTAATATCTTTAGTTTTACCTTTTATAACAGAAGCACATCCAGACAACGTGGTTGCCATTAATAACATTAACACTAGCTTTTTCATGATTTAACTTCCTTTCTTTAGTCGTAATAAAAAACCACCTTAAAAAGGTGGCCGGAGAGTTCATCAATCATATTCGCTTAAATGATTCTTTTAGCCTTTAAAGTCAAAAAACTTCTGAACATACGCTAAAAGCTCCCCGACCATACAAGTATGAATCGGGGATATATCTGCCATTGAATCAAGCTATCCAATAGCATAACGATGTTATACCCTAACACCGAAGCGAATAAGAGCCGATGAAAGCTCCGCACCACAGGGTGCTTAGATACAGATATAATCCATATCCTATGTGAAATATTATCATATTTATATTTAGGAATCAAGATAAAAAAAGACCCGTCAAAAGACGGGCCGTTTTTTGTTATTTAAATTTATCTTGCGTGCTTGTTAATATCAAATCCTTCATAATAATCTTTTCCGGCCATAACGTCTTTTGCCTCTTGCAAACCATATTTATTTGCCTTAGCCCCCAAACGGGATGACGCATCAAAAAAATCATTCCAAAGAGATTTTACATCATAAATATAACCATTTAATTGCTTGCTTGTTTTACGCATAGCCTCATAAGGCGTTATCCCCATAAAAAACCAGACAGCTAAAAGAAATGCACCTAAATGGATAGCCGTCCAACTCAGAGCTTTACCTAACTTTTTTCCCATTTATTTTTCCTTTCTTTTATGTTACAATAAAATATGTTTTTAATTATAACCTGTTTTTAATTGATTTGTAAATGAAAAAAATACTCATAAGTGATTTACCTATTCTTTTTAGCAAACACAAGAGGCAAAAAAATCTTCGTCTGTCATTAAAACCGACCGGAGAGATTCTTTTATCCGCTCCATTTTATTGTGCTGAAAAAACAGCTGTTGCTTTTGCCCAAAAAAATATAGAGTGGATAAGGAAAAATATCAAAAAAGAAAATAATCACATTATGTTTAAATCGGGAGATACTGTATCTATTCTCGGTAAAAACTATCAAATCACTTTGTCCAAAGAGAAAAAAAGCGGTATTACCGTATCAGATGACAAATTATTTATCAATGCGGAAGAGAGCTTTATTCACAGGCGTATTTCAAATTATGCAAAAAAAGAATTGCTTATTTACAGTCAAAAAAAAGCTGAACAATTTTGCCGGATAATCAACAAAAATTATAAAAATATTTCTTTAAAAAACACCTCAACACGCTGGGGAAGTTGCTCTAGTCAAAACAATTTAAATTTTTGTTGGAAAATTGCCTTTGCTCCCCTTTTTGTTATTGATTATTTGATTGCCCATGAAGTCGCTCATTTAAAAGAAATGAATCACAGCTTAGAATTTTGGAAAACGGTTGCCCTTTTTAACGTTAATCAGGCAGAAGCTGAAATTTGGCTTAGAAAAAACGGCAAAAATTTAATGCTTATCAAATAAAAAATCCCCGCAAAATGCAGGGATTTTTTTGTTTTAAAAAAGAATCTTATTTTTCTTTTACAGGTTCTGTTTCTTTTGTTTCTGAAGCTTCTGTAGCGGGAGCTTCTTTTGTTTCTGAAACTTCTTCAGCCGGTGTTTCTTGTGCCGGCTCTTCTGCAACAGCCTCTTCTTCTGCCGGTTCTGCAACAGCTTTTTCCGTAGCCTTCGTTTCTTCTGGTTCTAAAGCTTGATCGGCTTCTTCTTCAACGGTTACAACCGGTTCTTCTGTTTTTAATGATGGAACTAAAATCTCAGCATTAAAACGAGCATGTTCACCGGCAATCAAGTCCCCAACTTTTTGTTGGAATACTTGCTTGCGTAAAAATTCACGCATTTCTTCAAATGATGGCGGAGCAGCTAATCTGCGATCCTCAACCAAAACGATATGCCAGCCAAACGGTGTTTTAATCGGGGCTGATAATTGCCCTGTTTTCAATTCAAAAACCGGATTTGAAAAAGCAGGAATCATGGAATCTTTTCTAAAATAGCCCAAATCTCCGCCTTCTCTGTCAGTTTCTAATGATTTAGCATCAGCGAGCATTTTAAAATCAGCTCCGGCTTTTAATTGAACAAGGATATCTTTTGCTTCTTGTTCCGTTTTAACAACGATATGACGAGCTCGAACTTCTTCTTGTCTTGGGAAATTTTTAATTTCTTCTAAGTGAATTTTTTTCAACTCTTCATCGGTGATTGTTTTTGAAAATTTATCAACTAAATAAGCCTCAAACAAAATACTATTGATTCTGTGTTGAACTAAAGGATTTTTTTCAATATCAGAACCTGCAACAGCTTTTTTCAAAACTTTTTCAGCAACAATATCTTTTACTAATTGTGGATAAATAACTTCAAACGGTAACTCTTCTAATTGCGGAACCTGAGCGACCAATTCTTGTACTTCAGACATATAGACAGGTTCGCCATCAACCGTTGCAACAACCTGACCATCCTTTTGTCCCATCAAAGATGAAATACCCGGGATTTTCAACCAATTATTCGCAGCTAATGCCCATACGGCAATAGCACCAACAGCCAAAACACCCACCAATACCGTGCTGGCTTTCATTTTTGACTTACAACCGCAGGGGCATGTTTTTTCAACAACAGCCTCAGAGGTGGTATTTTCTGTTTCTTTTTTTGTTTTTTGAGCCATTTTTTTCTCCTTTTTTTATCTATCAATAAATTTTTTATAAATTCTTTTTTTATAAAAAGCAAATCTTATTTTTAAGATAAGTCAAAAAAAACAAAAAGCAATTAAATATCATCTTAACCGACGCGAGAGTTCGCCAATAAATCCTCTGGCAATGGAGGGATGCAAAGACATAACCTGATATAATCTATGCCCACTGATTTTTAAAACCGTTGTTTTTTCAATCGCTTTTATTTGATATGGCAACACTGCCGGACTTAAAACCGTTGTTTCACCAAAAAACTGCCTTGGACCAAATTCTAAAATATGATCTTCATCCAAAACAGCCTGAGCCTTTCCTGAAAGAACGATAAAAAGAACGGTATTTTCTTTTATATTATCTAGTAAAATCTCTCCGGCTTTATAGGTTTTTTCTTCTGAAGAAGCAATTAAATCAGAAAGAGCCATTTCTGAAGCATTTTCAAACATGGGAATGTTTTTTAAAATTAAAACTTTTTCAAAAGTGATAGACATAAGTACTCCTAATTTTCTAAAATTGTATCTAATGACTGCAATACGAGTTGACTGGTCGGAACCGTCAATAAGACACGATGTTTTTCTTCCTCATCTTTTTCTAATTTACAATAAGCCCAAATAGCTGCTTCCAAAACCAATGGATTTTTTGATTTTAACTGTTTTATAACAACTGGTAAGGCTGTATCCGTTTCTAAAAATCTTAAACAATAAAGAGCTGTTGTCTTTATCCAATCCGGTAAGACAAAGGGGGCATCTACCAATAATAAAGAAACATCTTGTGCCGCACTTTCCGGTGTTATATCAGTTTGAATAACAAGTTTTTCATCCAACGTAACTTCATCCAAAGCAATTCTGATTAGACGAAACATTTTTTTAGGTAACATATCTTGTAAAGAGCTTAAAGCCAAACTCTTCATCTCGCTTTTTTTCAATAAAAGTATTCTCACCGCTTTTACAAATAACGGATTATCTTTTAACAACAAGAGTTGATACAAAATTGTTTCTCTTGTTTCTTCAATATCCTCTGAAATAGCTCTTATCAAAAAAGCAAACGCTTCACTTGTTTGCGGAAACGAAATCTGTTTATATTTTTGAATCAAATTTGTCAGCCATAAAATACGATTAACATCTTTTTGAATACCGCTCAGCAATAATTCATATTTGTTCTTATGCGTCCAAAAAATACCTCTGTCAATCATCCCTTGAATAATTGTTTTTCTTAATTTTTGATTACCGATTTGAAGCGAACGCAACAAAATTTGTTTACCCTCACCACTAGGTAACATTGTCAAAAACAAAATCAATGTTTTCAAACGAACGGCCGGTATCTCCGGATTGTTTATCGTTCTTTCAATAAGCGGAAAAGCATTGATACCATAACTTTTTAAAGCGACGAGTGCATTTTCACGCAAATTCATATCATCCAGCGAATTTATAATAATCGGTAAACATTCGGGATGGGGCATTTTGGCAGCAACCAATAATGCTTTTGACGCAATAACGGGGGTTGTGCTTTTTAATAACCGCATTAACAGTCTGACTAATCCAAATGAGGGGGCCCACTCCATGATAGATAATGCAATTAAATTGTCTTTAATCTTTTTGGATTCTGCCAGTTTTTGCAATCCGTCTGCCGCCAATAATGCTGGTGCACCACCTGTTTTTAAAAAACCGCACATAGCTCCCGTTTTTAATTTAGGATCATCTAAATAAGGTAAAAAGGCATTGATACCGTTTAATCCTTTTTCTTCATAAGCTATTTGAATCAATATGCTTAAAATCCGACATCTCACCTTTGTTGACGGGTCTTTTAAAAAGATAAATTCCAACGTTTTTTCATATCTTGAAGCGTTGTATAAAGAAGCTATTTTCTCCAGAACATAAAGGCGTACCCCTTCATTTTTATGTTTTAAAAGTTTAAGCAACCATTTTAAATAGAGCCATTTATTAGATACCTCCAATATCCTTAAAAAATAAACAACTTCATTTTTTCTTTCAGAAACAATGTTTGTTTGAATATAATTCATCACCTTTTTGTTGTGTAGTAATAACGGACCACCACGCCACGAACGTAAAACAAAAAGATTTAATAATAACACTGAATAAAATCGCAATAATAAAAAGACAAGAATGGCTAAGCTCATTAAGATAACCAGTAATGCCAACGGTATTTTTTCTATATAAATACAAACTAAAGCCCCCGTTAAAAAACCGGCCGGTTCAACAAAAACCCATCGCCGATTATTGATGCTTTTTCCCTGCCCTTGATTAAGTAATCGCAACAAAGCATTAACAAAATCTTCAAAATATAAAAGTCCGGAAAGAGCAACTAAAATTGTCCCTGAAAATAAGGCATAAAACCAATTAAAAAATCCACCGAGACAAACACTTAAAGCTCCTAAAAAATAAACAACAATTCCACCGGATAGCATATAAAAATAGCGTGTTCTAAATAAAATAACCAAGCTTAAAAAACCACAAAGACCTAAAAATCCCCACCAACACAAAATATATTTCCAAGAAATCAGCAAGCTTTCTTGCTCAAAAAGGGTATTATAAAAAAGATAATCACAAATACATTTAACACTGAAAAATAAAAAACAGAATAATAATATGGAACGCACCAATTTTAATTCTGATAAATCTTTAACCTCTCCCGTTTTGGCAACAAAAACCTCTTTTTCAAGCGGTATAAATTTCGTTAATAAAAACAAAGAAAAATAACACGCCAACATTAAAGCAAAAGAAGTATAAAGAGCCGTATAAGCCCCTATTTGTAAAAGATATGGAACAAACCCACCACAGGCAAAACCTAAAAATAATGCTCCATAAATACAAACCCTTTTTAAACTACCCAATCTGAACGGTATAAATCTTGAAACAATTAAAAAAAGTGTCGTTATAAAAAGCGGAAAAACAGCATATTTTAAAACAAATAAAACATGTGTAAAAAATTTAGCATTTTTTGTTTCCATACCATATAAAACAGCAATCAAAGCTAAAAGAGAAAAACTCAAAACTTTAATACATCCATAACCTTTGCGACGTGTTAGGCTTTTAAAAACAGCTCCCCATAAAAATAATAAAAACGAAGCAAAAAGCAAATCATATGCTAGAGAAAAACGACCAACATTTTCAAAATAAAGTCTTAATGTTGCTGCGTCAAAACACGCAAGAGCAATACCAACACCGAAAGAAAGCAACATTAAACAGATTAAAACGCCCAAATTAAATCCAGGAATACTTGAAACAGTGATATATGCTTTTTTTAAAAATGTCATTTTCTAACCCAATAACGAATCGGCATATTCTTCTGCCGTAAACGAATCCAAATCCTCTATCTTCTCGCCAACGCCAATAGCGTGAATCGGCAATTTAAACCGCTCTGCAAGTGCAATTAAAATACCACCTTTGGCTGTTCCATCTAATTTTGTCATAATCAAACCCGAAACTGTTGTGATTTTTGAAAATGCATCAACCTGCATAATAGCATTTTGACCAACAGTAGCATCTAACACCAGAATAGAGGCGTGCGGAGCTGTTTCATCCGCCTTTTTAATAACTCTTGATATCTTTTTTAACTCTTCCATTAAATCGGATCTATTTTGCAACCTGCCTGCCGTATCAATAAAGAGAATATCATCTTGATTTTTCTTTGCTGATTTAACGGCATCAAAAACAAGGGCTGCCGAATCAGACCCTGTATTTGCCGTATAAACCGTACAGTCATTTCGTTTACCCCATTCAAGAAGCTGGTCAACCGCACCGGCTCTAAAAGTATCTCCGGCAACAAAAGAAACTTTATATCCTTTCTTTTTGTAAAAAGCACCCAATTTACCAATAGTTGTTGTTTTTCCCGCACCATTGACACCTATCATTAACACCACAAAAAGCGAATGCTCTTTTTTAATATCAAGCGGTTTTGTATAAGGAGATAATCTCTTAACAATTTCTTCTCTCACAATGGATTTTATTTCCTCCGGTGTTTGCGGTTTTTTTGTCTTAACAACAGAGAGTATATCCTCTGTTGTTGCCACACCCACATCTGCCATTAAAAGGGCATCTTCCAAATCTTCCAATGAGGATAAATCCATCTTTGAAAAAGAAAACAGACGAGCTGTTTTTTTCATCCCTTCTTTAAGCTTGACCAACCAACTCATTTTCTTTCCTTCCGACAATTACAACCGGCACGATTTCACCTGTTATATCACAATTTGTTTTTACTTTTAAATAATTTTCACTATATCCTGTTGATTCTTTTTCAACAAGTACATTTAATGTTTTACCAATATAAGAATCTAAGCAGTCTTTATGCAGTTTATCACCTAAAGCCCTTAAAGCTCCCGCTCTCCGACGTCTTTCAAACATATCTGTCATTGGCATTTTTGCCGCCGGCGTTTCAGGTCTGACAGAATAAGGAAATACATGTAATAATGTTATATTTGCCTCTTCTACAAATCGCATTGTGTTTAAAAACATCTCTTCTGTTTCTGTTGGGAAACCTGTTATAAAATCAGCACCAAAAACAAAATCTTTTCTGATTTTTCTCAACTTTTGGCAAGCGTTTAAAACCATAGACCGATTATGCCGGCGCCCCATTCGTTTTAAAATCATATCATCTCCAGCTTGCATAGACAGATGCAGATGAGGCATCAGCACATCATATTTAGAAAAAAGAGAAATAAATTCATCATCCAAACAAGCCGGATCAACAGATCCCAAACGCAATCTTTTTAATCCGGAAACGTTTGTTAAAATTTCTTCCAACAATTTATTAAACCCATCCGGATAGGAAGTAATATCCACACCGGTTAAAACTAATTCTGAATAACCATTTTCAACAAAGTGCTGTGCCTGAGAAAGAATCTGTTCTAGAGGAAGACCTCTATTTTTGCCACGGGCATTTCTGACAATACAAAAAGTACAAGCATGTGAACACCCTTGTTGAATTTGTAAAAATGCTCTTGTTCTACCGTCAAAATCCGTAACAATCGGCACATCAAATTCAGCATTTAAAATATTTTGAACCTGAACTTTATCCCCTTGCAACAAACAATCTTTAGAAAGTTTTTCAATATTACCGACAACTTTATAAACCTCCGGCATATCAGCATATTTTTTAGGATTAAGCTGTGCGGCACAACCGGTAACAATTATCTTCATATTCGGGTTTTCGCGTGCCACTTTTCTGATTGCCTGACAGCATTGCCTTTCAGCCTCATGCGTTACAGCACAAGTGTTAATAACAAAAATATCCGGTTCCTTTTCTAAAAGTTCCTGAATAATTTTTGATTCAAATGTATTAAGTCGGCACCCAAAAGAAAGAATTTTCATTTTCTATTTTTTCTTCCTTCTTTTTAAAAACAAACGTTTTTCTTTTTCTTGTTTTTTTCTTTTATTAAACTTTGTTATTTTCACTTTTTTAACATGACGAGCATCAACATCCAAAACCTGAAAAACAATACCGGATGAGTGTTCAATTTTTTCACCAACACGCGGTAACCGTCCCGCCAAATGAAAAACCAATCCACCAACAGAATCTACAAACTCTTCTTTTTCTTTTCTGGTCATGAACGGACCAATCATTTTTTCTAAATCTTTTAATAAGATACGGGCATCAGCCTGAATAACACTATTGCCGATTTTATGTAAAATGGGAGCCTCATCCAAAGCATCATGCTCATCTTCAATCTCCCCCACAATTTCTTCCAACAAATCTTCTAGCGTAATCAATCCATCCGTTCCGCCATATTCATCAATAATAATCGCCATCTGAGCTTTTTTGGCTTGCATTTCCCGTAACAAATCCAATGCCCGAACCGACGACGGCACAAAAAGTATACTTCCTGTCATTAATTTTTTAACAGAAACCTCTTCTTCCTCCATCATAGCACACAAAATATCTTTAACGTGAATAACTCCAATAATGTTATCCAACGTTTGTTCGTAAACCGGCAAACGGGTAAATTTTTCCTCCGTCATCAAACGTTTTAATTCTTCATAAGAAGCATCTACACTAATACCTGTAATGTCAATGGTCGGGATACGAATCTCACCGGCACGAATATCTTTTAGACGAAACAGGTTTTTTAACAAAGAAATTTCATCCGGATCCACCAAAACCTTGTCCCCTCGTTCAACCCGCTCATCCATAATCTCTTCAATTGTTTCTAAAACTTTTTCTTCTTCTGAATTTCTTGTAAAAAAAGACTTTATTCTTGATAACATTTCCTACTCCACATCCTTATAGGGGTTATCATAACCCAATAATGCCATTAATTTTATCTCTTTTTTCTCCATCTGCTGTGCTTGTCTTTCTTCCAGATGATCATATCCTTGCAAATGTAGCGTTCCATGTATTAAAAGATGTGCCAAATGTGCTTCAAAAGATTTATTTTGAGCCCGAGCTTCTTTTAAAACCGTTTCATAAGCAACAATAATATCTCCCGCCAACCATAAAACACCCTTACCCGGTTTATTTCCTGTTTCAAAAGACAATACATTTGTCGGACAATCTTTATTACGGTATTGAAAATTTAGCTGATGAACAAAAGCATCATCAGCTAAAACAAGAGAAATTTCTGCTGGTAAATGACTGTGCCAAGCAGATTTTATAATTCGTCTACAAAAAGAGTGTAACTTTTTAACCCGCCTTGAATACCGTCCGTCATTTTGTTGAATACATATATCCGGCATTATTTTACAGCTTCCAAATTGGCTTTATCATAAGCTTTTACAATTTTTGAAACAAGACCATGTCGCACAACATCTTTTTCTGAAAATTCAACAAAAGCAATGCCTGATACTTTTTTCAAAATCTTAACAGCATCCAACAAACCTGAAACGGTACCCCGGGGTAAATCCGTTTGTGTTAAATCACCGTTAATAATCATTCTGGACCCCTCACCCAAGCGGGTTAAAAACATTTTCATCTGCATAGGTGTTGTGTTTTGAGCCTCATCTAAAATAACAACAGAATGACTGAGCGTTCTTCCTCGCATATAAGCTAAAGGAGCAACTTCTATCTCCCCATTTTCAAGCTTTTTATCAACCATATCAGCCGGAAGCATTTCATACAATGCATCATAAAGCGGTCTTAAATAAGGATCAATTTTTTCTTTTAAATTTCCCGGTAAAAAACCGAGATTCTCACCGGCTTCAACAGCCGGTCTTGTTAAAATAATACGATCTACTTTTCCTTCAAGCATAGCAGAAACAGCCTTTGCAACCGCCAAAAACGTTTTACCCGTTCCTGCCGGTCCTAAACCAAAAACCATTTCGTGTTTATTCATTGCTTCAATGAATTCACCTTGTGTTTGTGTTCTTGGATTGATGTGTCTTTTTTTTGTTTTCAGCGTTAAATCTGAAGCCGCATAAACATCTTGCTCGGTTTGTATTGTCATTTTTTCCTCTCTGTTCTAATTAGCTATCTTTGTTATAGCACGATAAAAAGCGTTTGACAAGGATAATCTAATCCGCCACCACACCCGTTAAAGATGTAGCAGAAGCTTTTGTAATTTTCAGCATTACAATTTTGTTTAAAAACGAGTCATCTAAAGAAACGTGCGTCCCCTGTAAATAGGGCGTATAACCAACAAGTTGTCCTTCTTTTTTACCTCTCTCCGTCAATAAAACAGGCAAAATCTTACCCACTGTCTGTGAATTAAATTCTTGTTGCTGATTTAGCAATTCTGCTTGCAAAATCATCAATCTTTTTGTTTTAACCTCTTCCGGCACCTGATTTTTCATCAGAGCAGCGGGCGTTCCCGGTCGCGGACTATATTTAAAAGAGAAAGAACTCGCATAACGAACACGCCTGACCACATCCATTGTTTGCTCAAAATCATCATCTGTTTCACCCGGAAATCCAACAATAAAATCTGATGAAACGGCAATATCCGGTCTTACCAAACGAAATTTCGCAACAATTTCTTCGTAACTTTTGGCCGTATACTGACGATTCATTGCTTTTAAAATCGTATCACTGCCGGACTGTATCGGCAAATGAATATAAGGCATCAATTTATCTAATTTTGCATGAGCATCTATCAAATTTTGCGTTATTTTTGACGGATAAGAAGTTGTATAACGAATACGTTCCAATCCATCAATTTTTGCCATTTGGTTAATTAAATCTCCTAAATCCTCTGCTCCCTCACCGTGCCAGCAATTTACATTTTGACCCAAAAGCATAATCTCTTTCGCTCCGGTTGCAACCAAAGATTCAGCCTCCTTTAAAATATCTTGAGCCGATCTTGAATATTCACAACCGCGTGTATAAGGTACAACGCAATAAGTACAAAAATTATCACATCCCTCTTGTACGGCTAAAAAGCAAGAGGCCGATCCCGCCTTTGATTGCGGCAGATAATCAAATTTTGAATCAGCGGGAAAATCCGCCAATAGAACCCGTCCCTTTTTACGATTATAATTCGCCACCAATTCCGGTAAACGATGGTAATTTTGCGGTCCAAGAGCAATATCAACAGGATGTGATCTTTTTAAAATTTCTTCTCCATCAGCCTGCACAACACACCCACAAACAACGATAAGCGTTTCTTTTCCCTCTACTTTGCGTTGTTTTTTATACTCATTTAACCGGCCAATTTCCGAAAATAATTTTTCGGACGCTTTTTCTCTGATATGACAGGTGTTTAACAAGAGAATGTCTGCCTCTGCCGGATTATCCGTCGAATGATAACCGTGAACAGCCATTGCATCACGCATACGTCCTGAATCATAGGCATTCATCTGACAACCAAAAGTTTTGATATAAATTCTTTTCAACTGCTACTCCATTATTTTAAATACGTTTGTACTTTATTTTTCAATTCATTGATTGCCTGTTTACGCAAAAAAGGATCCGCTTTTCCTCGTTTAGGAAAAAGCGTTTCGCTAAATTTTTGATACTCTTCAAAAGAGAGAACCTCTCTTGCGGTCTCCATCATTTTTCTTTGTTTCCATTTAGCCCCTTGGTTTAAAAGTTTTCTTTTTTTATCAGCATCCAAACGATAATTCTTCAACAACATTATAGCTTCTTCACTGTATTTTGTTTTGGTTGGATAATACCACTTTTGTGCAGAAGGCTCACCTGCCAACATCAGCAATACATAAGGATGCAAAACTTCACCTTTAAATGCCGAATCCCCATCATTTTTAAGTGAAATTTGAATTTGTTTCATATAAGACTTCACAATCTCTCTTTTGTTTACATCTTTATCCATTTCCAGCAAGAGTTTTGCCAATTTTGTTTGTGCCAGTGCATTACCATTATCAGCAGCTAAATGGTAAAAAAGCAGAGCTTTCATCTCATTTTTTTTGATATTTTTTCCGCCAGCCTTATATATCTCAGCAAGACGAATCTGTGAGTCCTCATCATTTTCCAACAAGGCACAATTTTGATAAGCTTTGATTGCTTTTTCAGGATTTGACCGATATAACAAATCACCATCCGGACAAGAAGCATATACCGATACTGAGAAAAAACAACACAGAACACCTAAAAATTTATTCATCAAAAACAACCTCTATTTTTGAAACGGATTTAGGTGCCGGCACGACAGCTGTTTCAAATAAAACTTCTGAATTTCCTTGTATATCTTTTTCGGTAAAAGTGATTCGTTTACGAGCAACAATATTATCTTCATTATCATAAATGACGGCTTTTGTTTCAGGCAATTTTAATGTTCTAAGGGTTGTATTTAATACTGCCCCCTTTATCAAAAGCCTATTCATGCCGACTTCATTGACACCGAGTTCATAAGAAACATTTTGTATATTTAGAGCGGCTGCATAATCAACTTTTTCGTCCGTTAATTCTTTTTCCTCCTCAACTGATACCGAAACAGTTGACTGATTTATTGGTTCATCAATTCTATTATAAGCTGATTTTATAGGAGCATAAACAGTAGCCCCCTGTTCCAAAACAGACGGTTTTATTTTTGGCATTACTAAATCATTTTTCTTAGATTTATCTAACTGTTCAATAACAAGCGTGTCTATTTTATCTAAAAAATAATCCTTTTGCAGATAGGCAAAAAAACAAATACCAGCCCCAACGGATAACCAAAACAAGGTTCCGATAAAAGATGATTTTTTAGCTTCAACAGGCTTAAACTCTTCCGGCACTACCGGTATTTGTTTTTTTTCTTTTTTCTCATCAGAATTTAACGGTTCTAAAAACAATGACGGTACAATGTCATCTTCCATAATTTTAGTTACCTCAATTTCTTGATTTGGATGATTAGTTTCATCTTTATCAGGCAGATTCGCGGATATTGTTTTAGTTTCAGCTCTTAAAATAGAAGATTGCCCCTCTTTTAAAGGTGCGTCCTGCATCTTCTGTTCAAAATAAAAACCACAAGCAGAACAGTGGCATTTCTGGACTTTTACGCCTGTTATTTCATCTGAAACGAGATACTTTGTTAAACATTTTGGGCAAACAATCAACATTTAGCTTTTCCTTTTAAAAAAAATAGTGTAAACATAATATAAATGATTTTCAAAAAACTTACAACTATTTTTCTAAGGGTTATGTCGTGTTTACATCAAATAAATTATCAACACCTATTGCAGAGTTTAATGGCGTTTCATTTAAATACGCTACAGGTCCTGAGGTTTTAAAAGATATACAGCTGACTTTAAACCCCGGCTCCTTTTATTTTATGACGGGAGAAAGTGGGGCCGGCAAAACGTCATTATTAAGTTTATTATATCTAAACAACATGCCGACACGCGGACGAATTCGCCTGTTTGGTCATGCTTTAGACACCCTTTCTCGCGAGGCAAAAGCTCAGATCAGACGACAAATCGGTGTTGTTTTTCAAGATTATCGCCTATTAGAACATTTAAATGCGTTTGATAATGTAGCTTTGCCGTTACGTATTGCCGGCACAAAAGAGCAAGATATTCGCAAACACGTTAGAGAATTATTAGCCTGGGTCGGCTTGGAAAAACAACTTAATAAATTTCCACACGAACTTTCAGGCGGAGAAAAACAACGCGTTGCTATTGCCCGTGCCGTTATTAACAGACCTCGCCTTCTTTTGGCTGACGAACCAACAGGTAACGTAGATGATGCTATGGCTAAACGCTTAATCTATTTATTTTTAGAGCTGAATAAACTCGGCACGACCACCGTGATTGCTACACACAATCACAATTTAATCAAACATTTCGGCTTTCCCAGACTGCATCTCTCACAAGGGCGTATTGCACCTGTTGAAAAAAACAACTCTTCACACAAAGGATAAGATAGAATAACAATGAAAAAAAGAGCAGACATTCCGTTTTCCTCCGACTCGTCAAGATTTTTTATTCCTTGGCTGAGTATGTTTATGGTATTTATCGCAACACTCATTTTGGCTATTGCCATTGTTGTATATTCATCTGTCCAATCGTGGACAAGCACTATTTCAGGAGCATTAACCGTACAAATTCCAACTTATACGGATAAAGGTGAAAGCCGTGAAGAAACACTTGCCAATGATATTGAAATGGCCTTAACGTTTTTACGTTCCAGTAGCGGTATAACAGGGGCAACCCTTTTAACGGATGAGCAGGTTAAAGAGCTAATGGAGCCTTGGTTAGGAGAGAGCGAAAATATTTCTGAATTACCGCTTCCTAAAATTATTGACGTTAATGTTGATTCTGTCAATCCGCCGGATATATCAAGACTAAAAGCTGACTTATTAGAGCAAGTACCGGTTGCCGTTTTGGATAGCCATAGAACCGCACTTGAAGAGTTGATTTCTTTCTTTGAAAATATGGTCAATTTAATTATATTTATCTTAATCCTTATTTTAATTACAACAGCCATTTCTATTATTTTTGTAACAAAATCAAGTCTTTCCGTCCATCAAAAAGTTATTGAATTGATACATATGATGGGAGCCAGTGATTTTTACATTACTATACAATTTGCCGTTCGCAGTTTTAAATTAACGCTTCTTGGCAGTTTTATAGGGTTTGCTCTAGCGTTGCCGATTATGGCTTTATTCAACTACTTTTTACAAGGGATGACAGGCAGTTTTGTTTTAGAGAGCAGTTTAACAACGCTTGAATGGCTCATTTTGACATCTGTACCGTTTTTAACCTCTGTCTTATCTTTCTTAACCGCCTATCAAACAGTATCTAAAACTCTTAAACAAACACTATGATAAAACGACTATTCAGTTTGGCAGTTTATTTTGGATCCTTATTATTTATGTTTTGGATAATCGGATTTATTATCTTTTGCTTATATGCTCTTTCATTTAAATATTATCCACAAAAAGAAACTGAGGCCATTGTTGTTTTAACCGGCGGGACAAACAGGGTTAAAACCGGACTTGAGCTGATGGGAAAAAATAAAGCAGAATATATGCTTATTTCAGGCGTGCATAAAGAGGTATCAAAACAAGAATTATTCCCCAACACTCCGCCGGAAACCTTGGATAAAATTACCTTAGGTTATGACGCATTAGACACAAAAGGGAATGCTCAAGAACTTAACTTTTGGTTAAAAGATAAACACATCCATTCTATTTTGCTGGTAACCAGTTTTTATCACATGCCCCGCAGTATTTTTGAAATCAGAAAAATCAATAAAGAACTTAAAATCGTACCGTGGCCCGTATTTCCAAAATCATTTGATCAATCTGTTGAATGGATAAAAACAAGATACGCATGGCTATTGTTTATAGAGTATCACAAATTTGTTTTTGTGCAGTTAAAACACATTATGAAAAGGATATAAAGATGACAAATTATCAACCATCAAAAATCAGATCGTTTCTTTTTACATTTGTTTTTTACATTGGAACACTTGTTTTATGTATTTTATTTATACCGACATTTTTATTCACAACCAAAGGCTCGGGCTGTTTTCCACGTTTTTGGTCCAAAAGCATGCGTAAAGTTTTAAAACTTATTTGCAATGTTGATGTAGAAATTAAAGGACTTGAAAATCTGCCGAAAGAGGCCGGCTATATCGTTGCATCAAAACATCAATCCGCAATGGAAACCATGCTCTTTCACGGCATTATTCCTAATTTGTTTTATGTCTTGAAACGAGAACTATTATTTTTGCCGTTGGCCGGTTTTTATTTTTTAAAAACAGGGTGCATTGCCATTGACAGAAAAGGTGGGACCAAAACAATGCGTAAGATGATGTCCGGTGTTAAAAAGAATTTAAATCGCGGCATGAATTTAACCATCTTTCCGGAAGGGACAAGAACCGCTCCCGGCTCTAAAGAGCCATACACCCCCGGTGTTGCTTTTTTATATGAACAATGCAATGTCCCTGTCGTACCGGTTGCCTTAAATACAGGATATTGTTGGCCAAAAAATAAAACACTCAAGACACCCGGAATCGTAACCATTTCATTTTTAAAACCGATTGAAGCCGGTCATAACAAAAGAGAATTTATTAAGGAACTTTATGACGCTATTGAAACAGAACAAGACAAACTCTCACATCCGACAGAGCTTTTAAAACAAAGAAACGGTGAGAACTGATTATGATTGAAAGAAAAATCTCCTTAGGCGTTTATTCAGATTCCAGTTTAAACAATTTAGAAATAAGCTTAATAGAAACAGACGGTGTTGATTTATACAAAACCCCAGTTTCTCTTGTCCGGCCTTATCCACAAGATATAAAAGATCAAATTTATAATCTGATGCTTAAAGGGGATTTTTCAGACACAAAAATATTATCGGATATCTCAACCACCCTAACTACTTTTCATATAGAAGTCATCAAAGAATTTATCACTTTAAACAAACGCAAATACCCTAAAATTGATTTAATCGGTTACTCAGGGCATACTGTCTATCAAAACCCTGATGAAAAAATAAACATTACATTAGGGAATTTTAAAGAGATTGCTCAGGCCTTTAATACACCTCTTGTTGGCCGATTTTTACAATCTGATTTAACAGCCGGAGGTCGGGGCGGACCAATTTTTGCCTCATTTTATGATGCCTTAACCCGCTCTATGAAAAAGCCAATCGGCGTTGTATCACTTGGCGGTATTTTAACCATGACATATATTGGCCCTTTTGGTGAATTAAAAGCTTTTGACTGTTCTATCGGTACGGTTTTATTAGATCACTGGATTTATAAAAAAACAGGTGCAGAAATGGATTATAACGGTAAATATGGTAAAATCGGCACTGTTGATACCACTTTACTCAATAGATTGCTCAAAGATAAATACCTGCTAAAAACACCGCCTAAAACCGTTCACAGAGAAGATTTTATGGACCTTTACAAACATGTTGAAGGGTCAACACTTGAAGATGGGGCAGCAACCCTGACAGCTTTTTTAGCCAATAGCATTAAAAATGCCACATCCTTTTTAGAAGATACCCCGCAAGAATGGGTTTTAATTGGCGGCGGCATATATAATCCGACACTTATACAAATGTTAAGACAAGTTTTAAAACAACCGATTAAAACAGCAATAGAACTCGGTTTAGATAATGACACCTTAAATGCACAAGGCTATGCCTTTTTAGCCGTTCGTTCCATGATGGGACTACCAATCACCTTTCCTCAAACAAGTGGTGCTTATGAAGCTGTCAGTGGCGGACAGATGTTTAGACCTTAACGATTCGCAATATTTTTTTGACTTTTCTTTGTTTTAAAGCTAAAAAAACAAAAAAAACGCAAAAGCAGCAACGCCCCAATTCTTGGCAACAGGTATTTACCAAAAGAGAGTTTTCCCTTGGTTGATTGCTATTGCAGCTATCCTTGCTGTAGCCGCATTTGTAGCCGTTATCGCAATGGAGTTCTATAGTGCCCCGAAGTGCCAAGATCACAAGTGTGAAGCACTCATTGATTATTTATTCCACTACAATCTCCCTCTGATGATTGCCTGCATTGGTGCTTTGGTCGTCATTCTTCTTGCAATCATCCTTCCCCGTAAGCGTAGCCTTACTCTTAGCGCAACCACTCTTACCTTCAAAAAAGGCCGCAAGATCATTGACATTCCGATTGATACCATCAAGCGCATCGATACCGGCGCTTCCAGCGTTATCGTTAGCGTTCCTCACGTTAAATTCAAGTTCGCTCATTTGAAGAACAAGAAGGAAATCTATGATGCCCTCCTTACGCAAATCAATTCCGTCGCTCTTGAGGAACTCGTCAGCCATATAATTCATAAGTCTGTCGTCGAAGTCATCGCCGCCTAATCTGTTGTTACCGGCTGTTGCCAAAACTTCCTGAACGCCGTCG
>CALCTR010000027.1 GCA_937906925.1 uncultured Alphaproteobacteria bacterium | reverse complement strand
TCTAGTTTGTTCCTTCATTTGTGTAGTATTTCTCTGCCTTTTCATTATTTTTTTAAACTTTCGCGAATAGCGGTTGTAGATCTGATGGGGAGTAAATCTTTAGGGATTCGGTTGCTGACAACATATCTGATGCCCAGACTTTCAATAAAGGCTCGTTTTTCAGCACTGTCGCCGTCTGTGTTGACAAAAAAGATATCCGGTTTAATCTCTTTGATTTCCTGTTCAAAATCCAATTTACCACTACCTTTTGCCACAAAAGCCGTATGTACAAACTTAATGGATGAAACCATATAAACGCGTTCTGATTCATTATAAAGTGTTGGTCTGTTTTTAAGGTCAAAAACAGTTTTATCCGAACCGACAGAAACGTATAACTCGCCATATTGAGATGCTTCTTCAAAAAAACGAATATGTCCACTGTGTAAAACGTCAAAACAACCCGATACAAAAACTTTTGTCATTTTTATTTATCCCTCATTGAAAAAAATGGTATAAATGCGAAAAGATAATGTACATAAACATTATTTTTTTTCTTTATAGCATATATGGGGATAAAATTAAAGAGTTTTAAAGTCAGTGAGAATGGATTTGTTTTTTTCTTTATATAAAAGAGCGGAATTTTGTTGAAAAGCAGACCATATTTTTTACCTTGATAAAAGTGTCCCTCCAAGTCGCCTGCGATAAAATATTTTTGATTTACATCATTAATTTCTTGATTGAGTAGACTAAGCTTTTTTGATGAAATACCGCCAGTGTAAAAATCAGAAATCACATATTCCCACTTCATAAATTTACAGTTATTGATGATAAAAACAATCCATTTCTCCCAATCGGAAATGATTTTATAATCCTCATTGTATAAACCATATTTTTCAAATAAATCTCTTTTGATAAATACAGATTGGTGGTTTAGTGTTGAAGAGAAGAAGTAAGCTTTTGTGAGGGGATAAGCATATTTTTTTATTTTTTTTGTACCGTCTAGGTTAATGAGATTGACATCACCATAAATAATATCCGCATATTGATAAACGCCATTTAAAGCGATAAATTTTTCAATAATATCCGTACCGGCAAAACAATCTCCGCCATTTAAAAAAAGCAACCAATCACCTGATGCTTTTTTTATACCTTTATTCATTGCATTATAAATGCCGGAGTCTTTTTCAGAGATAAAAAGGGTTATTTTATCTTTGTATTTATTTAAAATTTCAACAGTGCCGTCTGTACTGCCCCCGTCAATAACAATCCATTCAAAATTATGGGCTGTTTGCGAGATGATACTCTGACAAGTCCGTTCAATTTCATCTTTAATATTATAACAAACAGTGATAACGGATATAAGGGGCGTTGGCGTCATGGTTTTATCTCCCTAAGAAATAACGGAATGAAGCCAAAAAGATAATATTTTGTTTTTAAAGTTGGTTGTAAATTAAATGCTTCTCTGTAAATTCTTTCTACAAATTCATTATTAATTTTAATTTCAGTGGGATGTATAATTTTTGAAATTTCATGAGTCTTTTTCTTTAAATTTGAATTGACTCCATCAAAGTGTACGCCAGTTTCACCAATATTTGAAATTAAATTATGAGCCGGATTGATGCAAATGCCGTCATGAGCAACAATATGAAATGTCCATTGATAATCCCAAGTATCAATTTTATTGGCTATTAAACTTTTTTGAATAAAGTGCCAGTATTTTTGTACAGAAGAGAGATGAGAGAATTTAGATAAAACATTTTTATCATACATTGAAATATCAAGTGAAAAATGTTGCCATCTGTCAGCCCAACTGGCCCAACCCCAACAGTGTTGGAGTTTTGAAAAATAGTATGTTTCCGGAATATTAACTTCAATGGGGGCATCTCCGGCAATATGCCAAATTTTTTTGTTATCTCTGTATTTGTTTAATAATTCTTCGCAATAGCTAAAAAATGAAGGCGTTGCGACACAATCATCTTCTAAGATAATACCCTCTTTTTCATTTTTAAAAAACCATGTAACCGCTCCGGAAACACCATATTTACAGCCACCGGAATTTGTTTTTAAAAATCGTTTATGTATCTCACATGGCCAATCAATATGGGATAAAATATATTCGCGTACTTGTTGTACAGCTTTTTCTTCCCCCTTTTTTTCAGGACGAGGACCGTCAGAGGCGATATATAATCTGGGTGGTTTTGCGTCTGAAATGGCTTTTAAAGTTTCTTTCACATAATCTAGTCTGTTAAATGTTATCAAAAGAACTGCTGTTTTCATTATTATTCCACCTTTTAGTCTTCTGTTTTTACACTTTTAAAAAGAGGTAATCCGAATAATTTCCAAACCTTTCTGTTATTCTTTTCTTTGATAGTAAAAATGGGAAATATAAAAAATAATTTGATGCTGTTTTTGCTCATATCTTATTCCTATTATTTGCATAAAAAATGACCGTTTATTTTGCCGAAAAAAATAAAGATATTTGTTTCTAATTTGTTTTTGATTTAATTTGTTGATTTTTAATAAAAATAAAAAATATAATTGACTTAATATATCTGTATTAGTATGATGGCAAAATAAACGGTCGTTTTTTATGACAGATTTATAATTTTTTTTTGTTTTTTTATGGCTATGGTTAGGGCGTTATAGGCTCCGCCAAAGTCAGATGATATATAAGCAACTATCACATCGGAATTATTGGCTACCCATTGATTTCTTTTTGCGATGCAAAATCGCTTGGGTGTTTTTTCAAGAATGGGCGGATAGATAAAGTCATCACAAAAAGTTTTTCCGCTATGCAGTTGTTTAGGATAGCTGATAACGAGATAAATTTTAATTAGAGGATATATTTTTTTTAATTCTTCTAAAATATTGGCTGTAAGTATGTCAAAATCACCATGCTCGCCAACAAAAAAAGTATCCACATTTTCATTTTCAATAAGATGAATAAGAGTCAGATAAAGTTTTTGACCTATTTCTGACTGGTTCAAAAGAAATTTATGCCCAAAAAATCCACAGCTTTTTCCCATAATTTTAAGAT
This sequence comes from uncultured Alphaproteobacteria bacterium, assembly GCA_937906925.1. GTDB lineage: Bacteria > Pseudomonadota > Alphaproteobacteria > CAAHEQ01 > UBA3637 > RGIG4140. The sequence goes on along the minus strand of CALCTR010000027.1, from coordinate 21,864 downwards.
ACAAAAACCAACGATTTTGTTCCCGCTGTTCAGCTTGTTTTTTATAAACAAGATAACACGTTGTTTTAAATGAAATATAGGTATTTTTTTAACAAAGATAAAATGATAAAAAATTTTAAAAAAAGAGTTGATTTTAATCGTTCTATTAAATGCAACGCTTTGTTTTGTTATAGTGCATTGATTTTATAATTGTATTTTTTTAAGGAGATAAAAGTGATTTACGGATATATTCGGGTCAGTTCTGATAAGCAGTCTACTCAACATCAACGTTTTGAAATTACAAGATACGTTAAAGAAAATAATTTAAATATAGATAAATGGGTGGCAGAAACAATTTCATCCAGAAAATCTCTCAGTAAGAGAAAGTTAGGTGAGTTATTAGCCTCTTTAGAGGAGGGGGATATTTTAATAGCTACTGAAATTTCAAGACTGGGACGAAGTTTGTTGGAGATTATGGAGATTTTACAAAATTGCCTATTGAAAGATTGTGCGGTTTGGACACTTAAAGAAAATTATCGTTTAGGAGCAGATATCCAGTCAAAAGTTTTAGCTTTTGCTTTTGGTTTATCTGCTGAAATTGAAAGGCAGTTAATTTCTGAAAGGACAAAAATGTCTTTAGATAAGCTAAAGGCGGAAGGGAAATCTCTCGGTCGGCCGATGGGGGCTAAAAGTAAAAGTTTAAAACTGACAAAAAATTCAAAAAAAATCCATGAATTACTCTGTGCAGGGATACCAAAAGCACAAATTGCGCGTGAGTTAAAAGTGGATAAAGTAACACTTTACAGATTTTTAAAAAGAAGAGATAATCCTTAAAACAGATTGCTTTTAAAGGTAAAATAAAATATACTTAACTTATGATGAAAGTGATTGCCCTTGTAGATTGTGATTCGTTTTTTGTTTCTTGTGAGCAAAAAGTTAATCCCTATCTTAAAAATCGTCCCGTTTGTGTGTTGACCGGTGTTAATAACAGGGGGGTTGTTGTTTCACGGTCAAAAGAGGCTAACGAGTTGGGCATTAAAATGGGGGCACCTTATTTTCAGATTAAAGATATGGCAAAGCAGGTTGCTTTTTTGCCGGCACGCCACAGTTTGTATCATGAAATATCAGACAAAGTTATGGCGGTTATTAAATCTTTTTCACCGATTGTAGAAGTTGTTTCCGTTGATGAGGCGTATATAGATTTAACGGGTATGAATAAGTTTTATAACAAGTCGTATACAGAAATTATTAAAGATATACGATTAAAAATTTTAAAAGAGCTGGATATTCCTGTTTCTATTGGGTTGGCGAGCAGTAAAACTTTAGCTAAATTGGCTAGTGATAAAGCAAAAAAAACGGGTGGTATTTTTGTGATTCGGCCGGAAAAAATTATACCGATTGTTCAAGATATGCTGATGACAGAGGTTTCGGGAGTCGGCCGTTCAACAGCAGATACATTGGGTTTTTATCATATTAAAACGATTGGTGATTTTTTTAAACAGGATATTCTTTGGATAAAAAAAGAAATGGGTCTTGTAGGGGAGCGTTTAAAATATGAATTGTCAGGGCAAGCGGTTATACCGGTAAATGCTAAAGAAGAAAATCCACGGTCTATACAAGAAACAAAATCTTTTGATGATTTTACAAATGACTTTTTATTTTTAAAAAAAAGATTGGCTGAGCATATTCATGGAACTTCTCAAAAATTAAGGTTGCAGGAGGGATATTGTAGAACTTTATCTGTTATGCTGAGAACAAAAACATTTCAGGTTTATGAAAAAGATATTCGCTTAAAGTGTCCGACAAATTCAGAACGAACCTTGTATAAAGAGGGTGTTTCCCTTTTAAAATTATTATATAGGGAAGGGATTTTCTATCGCTCAGTTGGTGTAACGCTCAAAAATTTAACTTTTTCAAAAGAAACACAGCTCTCTTTTTTTGAAACGCAACAAGTTGAAGATGACAAGCTTTCACATATTATTGATGCTCTTGAAAATAAGTTTGGTAAAAACATCATAAAACTTGGTTAATCCCATTTCTTGACAAGAAAATTTTATTTTTGTATGCTCTTTTTTAAGAGAGGGATAAATGCAAAGTATTATTATATTTATTTTTAGTTTTTTTATGATTTTTCAAAGTGCGATGGCTGAAGAATTTATGCTTAACCATCCACACTGGCAGGAAACAATTTCCGTTGTTAATTCTAAATTTCAAAATAAGGATGGAAAGAAGGGAAGTTTTTTTAAGCTTTCTCCCGAAGTAATACTTTTGGATTGGGAGAAAGAACATGCTGAGGTTTTTGTTTATAATAAAAGTAAAAATATTTGGGAGTTTTTGGAGAAAGATGAGCGTTTTAAGATTAACAATGAATATAATAAAAAAGAATATTCCTTTAAAAAACCTTATGTTAAAGTAGATGCTTTTATGCGTTCTCCTTTGTCAGCTTTGGTTAAGTTTCAGACCTCTGAGCCGGTCAGAATTACTGTTAAGGTTGTAGGAAAAGGTACGCCGGATGTTGTTTATTCTTTTGATGAATATAGAAAGGAACATGAGGTTCCGCTTGTAGGGTTATTTGCAGATTATAAAAATATGGTTGTTATTACCGCAACAAATAGACAGGGGATTAAAAATTCAGAAAAAATAACCGTTCAAACGGAAGATGTTTTTGTTGATGAGCGATGGCAGCGTATAAAAAAGAGTGATAAATCATTTAATTATTACGCATTAGGTAATGGTCAAATTTATGATGAAATGGGTAATTTAAGATATCTGTTTTCAACTCCGGGCGAGCGACGGATTTATTATCATAAAAATAATATTTATACCGAAACGTCGCGAGAGATTAAGAAATATTCCCTTTTGGGGGAAACATTGGGGGTATATAAATATCCGACAGGTTTTAGAGGATATACAAATGCCATTGCTTTTAAACCAAACGGAAATTTGTTAATATTTGGTGATTATGCCGGAAAAAAAGCCCTGTTTGGAAAAAAAGAACACGATACGATGCGAGATTATGTCTTGGAGCTGGATAAAAAAACAGGAAATGTTGTTGCTGAATATGATTTGGCGAGGTTGTTAAATCCGGATAGGCCCTTGGTTGCCAATCCCTTTAAAACAGGATATTCAAGAGCAGATTGGGCTCATTTAAGTGGGATAGATTATGATGATAAAAATAGTGAAATAGTTGTTTCGGGTAAACATATCGGTATTGTCAAAATAGATGAAAAAACGCAAAAAGCGATATGGTGGATGACACCGCATCAATTAACGCACAAATCCGGTAGAAACGGTGATAAAGGTGATATTTCTCACCTGTTGTTAACGGCAGTAGATGGTAATAAAAAAGTGTATCCGCCAGTGGTACAAAAAGGTATTAAACAAGGATATGGTTTTAAATGGCCGTTAAAAACGCAGAGTGTTAAATATGCGGGAAATGGTGTTTATACTGTTTTTGACAGATCCGGTAAGCTAGAGGATATGAATTTATATACAACTACAAATTCTATTGCGTCTGTTTTTAAGGTTGATGATAAGGCAAAAACGGTTCGACAACTCTTTTTTAAGGATTTATTAGCCTATTCCGATTGGGGTTCAATGGTTATGCTTCATCCCGTAACAAATGAGATTTGGGTTTTTCTTGAAAATGTACCCTATAAAAAAGGCTCTATTAAAAAAGGCAGTTTTATTTATCGCTTTGGTTTAAAAAACGTACTTTTGTTTAGTGCGTTTTTACAAAAAAGACAGCAAAATGCTGCCTATTTTATCCAACCGTATGATTTTTATAACAATGAATAAACAAGAGTTTATTTTGTTGACTTTTATATCCTTTTTTTATACGATGAAACAAATTTTTTATAGAGGTTTTTATGGATGCTAATCACTTATTTATTTAATTTATTTATTGTCCTGCCGAACAAAATTAAACAGGCACTTGTTTTAAGCTTTATTGGGAGCTGTTTTTCTTTAAATGCAAATGCTGTTGATGTTAAAGTCTATTATTTAAAACATACAGATTGGGAAGATGTTGTTACAGCAAGAGATTTAAAATTTTGCAAAAAGGCCGGTTCTTGCGGAACAATAGAAGTTGTCAGTAAAAACAAAATTAACATTATTTGGGACACAAAAAAACGAGAAGAATTTTCCTTTGACTTAGAAAGAAAACAATGGGTTCTTGATGTCAATTTAGATTCTTTAATTCAGGATGAGTATGAGCAATTTGTTTACACCTTTGAAGAGCCTTATATTAAAATAAATCCGTATGGAAGAACACCTTTATCAGCTCTTATTAAATTTCCGACAGATGAGGAAACGCAAATTTCAATTCGCATTAAAGCAAAAGAAAACGGACAGGACATTATACATCATTTTAAAGAATTTAAAAAAGAACATGAAATACCCTTGTTAGGGTTATATCCTAATTATGACAATAAGATTGTTCTAGAAGCTAAAAACAAAAAAAATGAAAAAAAAGTTGTTCATTTAACCGTTCCGGTTTCGGATATATTATGGCACGAACAATGGTTTGTGGTTAATAAAAATGATAACAAATTTCACTATTATGCAACCTATGATGGTAGTGTGTATGATGAATATGGAAATTTAAGATATTTATTTAAATCAAATGGTTGGGTACAACACTATTTTTATAAAGATAGTGTTTTTGTAGAATATAAAAATGGAATTAACCAATATAGTATTTTGGGTAAAAAATTAAAATCTTATCAATATCCTGAAGGATTTTATGGGTATATGCATGGTATGGGTTTTAAAGATAATGGAAATATTATCATCTTTGGAACGATTGATGGAAATACAGCTCTGATTGATGGAGAAGCAAAAGAAACAAACAGGGATATCGTATTAGAATTTGATGCAAAAACCGGAAAAGTTATAGAGAAATATGATTTAGCTGAGATGCTTAATCCGGATCGTTCACTTATTATTAAATCTGCAGATTTGGAATATTCAAAAGTGGATTGGACGCATACAAATGGAGTAGATTATGATGCAAAGAACAAAGCAATTATACTTTCTGGTCGTCATATTGGTATTATTAAAATAGATGAAAAAAGTAAAAAACCGATATGGTGGTTAACACCGCATCAATTAACGCATAAATCTGGCAGAAACGGTGATAAAGGAGATATCTCTCATCTGTTATTAACGGCAGTGGATAAAAATAAAAAACCGTATTCTAAAAAAGTGCAAAAGGGGATAGAAAAAGCAGATGGCTTTAAATGGCCTCTTAAAACACACAATGTAAAATATATTGGAAACGGTCTATATAGTATATTGGATAACTCTGGAGAGATGTATGATAAAAGTCTTTATACAACAAAGAATTCTGTCGCTTCTGTTTTTAAAATAGATGATAAAGCAAAAACAGTTCAACAACTTTTTTTAAAAGAGTTATCTGATTATTCTGATATGGGGTCAGTTGTAATTGTCCATCCAAAAACACAGGAGTATTGGGTTTTTTCTTCACATGTATCCTCGTTTAATTCAAAAGAAGTGTACAATGGTGTTATGCGTCGGTTTGATAAAAAAGGGAAAGAGGTATATAAAGCTATAATTCATAAAGACAGCAACGGATGGATTTATCTGATACAACCGTATCAGTTTTATTCTGATGAGAATTGGTTAACACCGCATGATTAAATGAATTGACATTTTAAGTGATTTTATATATACCCTAAATAAGGAGAGGACTATGTTGAAATTTATTTTTACATTGATTTTTTCTTTAAGTTTGATTGGGCTTGAAAAAAAAGCACAAGCTGAGGTTTATGATATTGTGCATCCGCACTGGCAAGAAAAGTTAGAGATAACGGACTACAATTTTAAAAGCAAAGTTGGGAATAAAGGAAAAATTCTCAAGTTAAATGATGATGTTATCGTTCTTATTTGGGAGAGATATCCAGCTGAACTCTTTGTGTATGACCCTATTGTAAATAAATGGAAATTTTTACGTAAAGATGATTCTTATAGAATTCAAAGTGAATATGAAGAGCTTGTTTATTCATTGGATGAGCCATATATAAAATTAAATCCATTTGGTAAAACGCCACTTGCTGCTTTGGTAAAGTTTCCAACAGATACAGAAACAAAAATAACAATCAGAATTAAAGGAAAAGAAAATTCTCCTGATATAGTGCATACGATTGACGCATATGAAACGGAACATGATATTCCTATTTTTGGTTTATACCCAAATCATAAAAATGAGGTCCTTTTAACAGCAGAAGATAAAAACGGAAATAAAAAATCAACAAATATAACCATTCAGACAGGCGGTATTGATATAGATGAGCAGTGGATTACTTTGCAGAAGAAAGATGACTCATTTAATTATTATGCCACATATGATGGCCACGTCTATGATGAATATGGTTCTTTAAGATATCAATTTATAGATGGTGGTTGGCATCAGGTTTATTTTTACAAAGATTTTGTTTTTGTTGAAACACAAGGAAGTGTTAAAAAATATTCTTTACTGGGAAAATTATTACGAGAATATGTGTATCCTAAAGGATTTTATGGATATATACATGGTATCGGATTTAAAAATAATGATAATTTGTTGGTTTTTGGTTCATTTGAAAATTCAAAAGCCCTTATAGATAACGAAATGAGAGGGACGCATCGTGATTTTGTTTTAGAAATTGATATAACAACGGGAGATATCCTAAAAAAATATGATTTAGCCGAGATGCTTAATCCGGATCGTTCACTTATTATTAAATCTACAGATAATGATGGTGGAAAAATAGACTGGGCTCATACAAATGGAATAGATTATGATGCTAAAAATAAGGCTGTTATTGTATCTGGTCGTCATATCGGTATTGTTAAAATAAGTGAGAAAAGCAAAAAACCGATATGGTGGTTAACACCGCATCAATTAACGCATAAATCTGGCAGAAACGGTGATAAAGGAGATATCTCTCATCTGTTATTAACGGCAGTGGATAAAAATAAAAAACCGTATTCTAAAAAAGTGCAAAAGGGGATAGAAAAAGCAGATGGCTTTAAATGGCCTCTTAAAACACACAATGTAAAATATATTGGAAACGGTCTATATAGTATATTGGATAACTCTGGAGAGATGTATGATAAAAGTCTTTATACAACAAAGAATTCTGTCGCTTCTGTTTTTAAAATAGATGATAAAGCAAAAACAGTTCAACAAATGGTTTTAAAAGAATTGCCTGCTTATTCGGAGATGGGGTCGGCCATAATTATTCATCCTCAGACAAAAGAATTATGGGTTTCATTGGGTAAAGTGGCATCTAAAAATGGCGGTAGACAATGTAATACACATATGTACCGTTTTGATTCAAACAAGAATATAATTTATGAGGCATTGATACATAAGGGGGATAATTCTATGATTTATTTAATACATCCGTATCAATTTTATTCTAAAAATAATTGGCCGACACCACAAAAGTGAAACAAGGTGTATATGATGATTATTCTGCCCGCATGTGTTCGCAGGGTCGGGCAATAAAGCAGTCTGTTTTGGGATCATATTTGGCATTGAAGCCGGCTTGATTAAAACGATTAACCCACCAGTTTTGACTTTTAATTAACCTTGGTTTTTCATCACTTGGTGAACGATAATCAGTCCCGCCCGCTTTTTCATCATCTTCAGTGGTATTGTGAATGGCAATAACCATTTGGGCGGTTTTAAATTTATCAAGGGCAATATTTAATGTTTCTTCAGTTAAATAGGTAAGAGTGCCGTTACAATAAACAATATCATAATTGATGGGTTTTTGATAATCTAAAATAGAAATAATTTCAATATGAGGATGATTTTTTTTAAAAAAAGAAGGATATTTTTTTACGTCAATACCATGGACACGCATCCCCATTTTTTCGGCCTGTTTTAAAAGTTCGCCCGTTGCACATCCGCAGTCAAAAAAAGAAGTTGGCTTTTTTCCTGTTTCATTTTCATAAATGGTTGATAACGTTTTAACAGGTAGCGTATAAAACTTCCAATATCCTGTCCAATCAGGTACAGGATAACTAAAGGTGTATTTTTTGTCATAATAATGTTTTGTTCTCATAACGGGTTCCAAAAAACTATTTTTAGCCCCCTTTTTTCTGAATAATAACACAAAAAGAGCAGATTGTAAATCTTATTTAATTGTTATATTGTAAATTATATCAGCTGGATTGTTTAAAGATGTCGGTTTTTCTTTCCAGAGGTTAAAAGTTACATTCGCCGGAAATTTTTCAACCTTAAAAATAAGTGCTGGCTGGTAGGGCGAACCGTTATTACAGCCCCCTTTATATCCGCAACTGTTTCCAACATGAATAAAATCTTTGAATTGATAAATTCCGGTTGAAATATTAGGATTTTTTTCAAATTTGAGATTTTTAAGATTTATGGCATGTGCATATGAAAATCCGAAATCAACGGCATTTATACCTGTAAAAGAAAGAGAAAGGTGCTTAAGTAACGCTGGGGATATATTTTTTACATTTTTTAAATGTTCGGAGACATTATAAATTGCGGTAAATGTATTTGTTGTTGTGTTGAAGTTTAATTGTGTTAGTTTAATGTAGGAAGAGGGGCAATTTCCTTTTTTTTCCATAAAACGGAGGGAATTACCCTCTTCAATACTAACAAGAGCAAATGGATTATCAATAAATCTAGATTCTTCAGAGACGCCTTCCGTGCTTAAATTGCCCGGGCCGTAGCATAACATGCCTTTTACGCCCCACCATTTTTTAAAAGGAATCACTTGATTAAACGCGGAACTTTTAGAAGGGTCATAATTTGTTGTTTTTAAAATAGGATATTGATTTACCATATTTTTTCGGACATAAAAAATTTGATGTAAAGGTTTTAAATCTAGCTCTCTGGGAGGGTTAACCTTTATATTTAAAACAGCACTTTCAGCGGGCGTGGAAAAAACAGATGTTGTTAAAACAAATATACTTAATAAAGTTTTGAGCATATTACCTCCTTTTTTGTATATCAGTATATTAAAATAAAATTTATTTTCAAGTAAAAGATTGAAATAGGCTTAGATAAATTGTATTTATTGGAAGAGCAAAAAAGTTTTTAAGGAGATAAAAATGAAAAAAAATATATCAAAAAACCTTATTATGACACCGATGCCTGTTTTAATTATTGGTACGTATGATGAAAATAATATCCCTAATGCAATGAATGCCGCGTGGGGTATGCAATGTGATAGAGATGCTATTATGATTTCACTGGGTAATCATAAAACAACTGAGAATTTAAAAATTAAAAAAGCATTTACTGTTGCATTTGCTACAAAGGAAACACTCATTCCATCTGATTATTTTGGTATTGAAAGTGGGGCTAAAATCAATAAAATTGAAAAGGCAAATTTCCATGCCGTAAAATCTGCATTTGTAGATGCTCCTGTATTTGAAGAATATCCCGTTACATTGGAGTGTGAGGTTTTGGAATTACAAGATGATGAGGGAGATTATCGCTTAATTGGTAAGGTTAAAAACGTATGTGCTGAGGAATCTGTTTTAGATGAGGCAGGTAACGTTGATTTAGATAAATTACACCTGATTACATATGATAGCGGTGGGCATGCTTATCGGGAAATCGGAGCCGTTGTCGGACAGGCATTTCAAGATGGGTTGAAAATAAAAAACAAGTAGAGGTTTTGATGCAAAAAACGTTTTATTATCGGTTTAAAAAATTTGATGGTTGTTTAGCGATTTTGATTTTAGAAATTATTTTTTTGTGCCTTGTTGGGATAAGTACGCCTTTTTTGTGGCTGATTATGGCTTTAACCATAGGGGTGTGGGGGTATAAAAATATTGTTAAGCATCCGGCGGTTATCATAACAGATACAGATATCAAAATAGATTTTTCAGACCCGATTAAATGGCAAGATATTCAATCGGCAGAAATAAAGACGGTTCGTCTTTGTAACAAAGATAAAAAAATACTTGCTCTTGTGCCTAAAAAGGATATTCAATATCGCTATTCTTATTTGCAAAAAAATAATTGTAATTTTGGGCCGTTTCCGATACCTCTTTACGGTGTTTTAACGCCACAAGATGAAGAAGAAATTATCCGTCTTGTTGGCAAAAAAATAAAAATTAAGTAGATTTTTTATCAGCTTTTTGTTGAAAAGAGAGCGTATTAATGATAAATCTTTTGTGCGTTGCCGCGCCGATTTGGTCGTGATTATCCCAGGCTTCAATTTGAAATGTCAGTTCTTTTTTATTGATAGAAATAAGTTTGCTGATACAGGTAATTTTATCACCGATTTTGGTGGGGGATAGATGGTGCATTTCAATAAACGTGCCGACAGTATCAAACCCTTTTTCCATATAGGGCAAAACACTTTTCCATGCTGTTTTTTCCATTAAAGAAATTAAAGCTGGTGTTGCCAATACGTTAAGCCCGCCACTTTGAAAAGACTTTGCGGTTAGTTTAGGCGTAACGAGGACTTCTTCTTGATGAACTATACCTTCTCTAAGCATGTGTCAGCTCCTTTCGTTATGAGGGATTTGGTGTGGGAACCATTTTTTTAAGACAGGTAATACCTTTTTTACATGAGATGGATAAAATTTTACTAAGGCGTCATAGGCACTGAGCTGTTTATCCGGTTTTGTTAAAGGGGTGCAGACTAAATCAATAACTGTTTCTTCAATATCAGCTTGTGATTTTGGTTTGTTATTTTCCAGATGATGTCGGGCATACCGTGTGTGTAATTCTTGTGCTTTTTTTATATCAATCAATAAACAAGCGTATAAAAATATTTTATCTGAATCGTGTAAAAAACCGCGAAGCGTGTTTTTCCCCCGCACTTCTTTTTCTACTTTTAAAAAAGCAAGCTTGTGGCGGAGTGTATATTTTATCCAACGAAAGCGTTCTTTTAAATCAGTCTTAGGCAACATCTCAATTTATCCGATTATTTTCTATCCCTTAAATATCCTTTTATTTTTTAAGTCTCATCGCGTTAGAAAGATGATAAAATCCACATTTTTCATAAAATTTATCAACACCGGGTAAATCAGGATTAAAAAACAAACTAACGGCAAAAAAATCATTTTGTGCAACATATTTTTTAATTTCATTGATAATCAGGCGTCCAATACCCTTTCCTTGATAATTTGGATGAACAGCAATGTCGTATAACATACAAAAAGTTCCGTCATCAACACATCTACCCCATCCGATTGTTTTATTATTGTCTAAAATCTGAACAATAAAAGAGGATTTGTTTTTAATATTTTCCCATGCTTGTGCATTATAAACATTAAAATCAATAAGAGGATAAAATTCATCTATTTCTTGTGTATGGATATCATTACCAAGTTGAATTTTATAAGTCATTATTAGCCTTTCGCTTTGTATGAATTGTTATTTAATAAGTTATATTAAAATAAAAATACAAATACAACTTAATGTCAATCCATTGTTCTAAAATAATTGTTAGGGAAAATAGGGTTGCTGTTTTGATTATTTTACGAAATTTTTATGTCCGACAAAATTTTTTAATTTTATTCCAAAAATGAGTGATTGTATTGCTGGTAGAGCGTTTTTTGTTATCCGGACTGTATCTTCTGGCTGTTTCTATAAATTTTCTAGCACCAAAAGCATATTGTTGTGCCTCTTGAGGCGTTAAATGTGTTTTTGTGCATTCACAGATTTGCTTTTCCTCCAGAGCAGTTAATTTTTCCTCATTTTTATAAATAGGTGTCTGTATTTTCATTTCTATATTTTTATCAGCGGCATGTAAAAATTGTTCTCGTCGGAAACAAATGTAGCTATCAGAAAAAACGTCTTCATTCATATTACTATACACAAATCCGTCATATCCTTGTTGTTCAAAGTAACGAATCATACGAGCATAAATTAAGCGTTCCCGATTATTTTTTTCCCGTATTTCTTTATTTTCAGATTTGTCCCATGAATAAATGCGTCTTAAAGATAATTCGTCATATACATCATTCATTTTCATACGCATGGGCTGATTAAAAATATAATCAAATTGAGGGGGCAATTCCATTTTATAAAACATTTGTTGTAAATATAAATTTTTGCTTTCGTTTTTCTTATACGCTTTTTGAATAAAATCAGGCCCTTTTTCATTTTGTAACCAAGTGTAAAAGAACAACATTTTGTATCCGGCCAAATTATGCTCTATTAAATCAGGAATACGGTATGGCGACTTCATTTTTAAATACAGAGGAATCATTCTAGCATTTTGTTTTAAATCATCTTCTGTGTTGTGCAACCTTTCATAGGCAGCCTCAAATGATCCGCAATGTGATAGAGGTAAAAAGACGTTATTTTCCTGAATCAAGCCACCATGATAGAGTAATTTTGGGGTACCATTATCATTTAGGCACAACAAAGAAAGTGATTTTTCAGATATGGTTTTGGTGTTTTTTTCAATTTGAACTTTATCATATCCGCCTCTTTTTAGCAATTTTTTTAAATTAAGGCGTTCTGCACGACGACTTTTTTGGTGAAGGGCAAGCATCTTAGCCATATTCATATATGTTTTTTGACTTTTTGTGATATAAGTATTAAATTCCCCGTTGTCAGAGGCTGCTAAATATTCCAAAGGATTTATAACATCAAGATCTGATATTTCTTCAAAATATTCACATGGATCATTATCGGCAATTAATTGTTGGACCGTTTTTAATATGTTGATGGCTTCTTGTGTCTTTTTTATTTTTTCTTCTATTTTTAAAGGAGAAATAGAAGAACTTTCGTTTTGTTCTGCTTCTTTTTTTTGTTTTAAAAAATTTTTTAATTTATGTTCTAATATTTTTTTTGGTGTTTGACCTTGAATACTTTTGGCATTAATATCATATCCTTGCAACATAAACCAACATAACATTGGTCCATGAACGACATCAATTTCCTGCATTAATGAAGCAATATTAACGTCATTATGTAAGTCTATTTCAAGATAATTTGCAAAATCTGTATATTTTAAATTATCTAAACGCACCCTTTTTAGTACTTCTTCTGTATCTATTCTATACATTTTTCACTCTCTTAAAATAGGTAAATCCATTTTAAATACGCTGAATTATCGTATCACATACTTTGATATTTTATCAAATATTTTAACTTATTGCAAATATTATTATTCTTCTTCTCTTGCTCTACGAGATGTATCTTGATTAGCAATTTTTTTTGCGTTGTGATTTTTTGAACTTGTGGAGTAACTGATTTAGGTGATTTTTCTTTTTTATTTTGATTGATGTAATAATCAATCAAAATTCCTGATGTAACACCAAGAGCAAATAAGTACAGGAGCGACTCGTTCTATAAGAGATAGATCTGGTTGAAATTGAATTGGTTTCACAGCATTTGGTAATTTATATTTTTTCTTATGTTTCATTTTTAACCTCTTTGTGTCTTTGAGACTTTTGTTTTCTACTTGTTCCTTTTGTTTGTCAGATTATACTATTCTATCTTTCGTTTCCGGTATGGTAAACTCATAATGGGGAACAGTAGATGTATTTTTTGCAAGTGTTTGTTGAAGGTTTGGATTTATATGCCTAGAGTCATCATTTGGTTGCTGTGCATTGTTTGTAAATGTATTTTGATGTGCAATTTGCGTGCCTGACTTATTATGTGAATCCATAATGATACCATATGAATTTTTTAATTGTGTTCTGATATTTTTAGCTTTTTCTTGAGCCTCTTTATTATTTGGATTTAAAGAAAGTCTTTTTGAATATTCTGCCAACTTGAAAAATTGATTATCTAATTTTTTAATATGGTTAAAATAAGTGTTTGCCAACTGATAACTTTCATCAGAAGAAAATCCGTTTCTCGTCAGTTTTTGTTTTTCCAGACAGAGAGCTTCTGCTAAAAAGAATCTATCACTTTGTGTACATTTATCGTTAATTTGTTGCCCCAGTTTTTGTAAAACAGGCCCTCCTTGTTTTGTTAATGTTGTTTTTTCTTTAATATCAATTAAATTAACTGTTTTTAAATATTCATAAGTTTGTGGACTCGGTGTTAAGTCATATTGATCAGGAAGAATTTGAGCAATAATTAAGTTTGTTTTCAAATAAAGCCATTTAATATGTAGCTGCGTATAATTTGTATAGGGCGTTGTTTGTAAAGAAGAGGCAAAATCTGCTGCGTAACGCTGTTGCATACGCATAGAATAAAAACGGGCTTTTTCAGGGTTAAAAGATCCATTTTGGGGATTGTAATCAATAGCCTTTTGGTAGTTTCTTTTGTCAGTGGCACTTAAACCGATAAGTTTTTCCATATAACGAGATCCGGATTCTATTTTTGCTTGTTTTTCAAAAGCCTGTGTTGGTGCATCGGATAAATTTTTATCCATATTTTTTGTGTTAAAGGCCGGATGTTGTAGCTGCCGTATATGTTGAGCTTCATGAAAAAAAATTAATCCGATTTGGAAATTGACATCTCTCTTAAATTCATTTGTAGTACTATCCCAACCAAGATATTGATAATCTTCTTTAATTGTTTGATATATTTCCTGAGGAAATAATGTAATTTCATTTTTATTTTTTGTACTAACCGCTCCAAATATATTTGATCTACCTTGTACAAATTTAACTTTAATATGATAATTTGGATTTGTTTTTCTTTGTTGCAAGATATTATATACGCATGCTCTAAATGCCATACGGCCGCTTGGTGTTTTGGTAATTTCTTGAAGTGCGTTATATAGTTTTTTTATTTTACTTTTTTGGAAAAATCCTGAAAAAGAAACATATTTGGAGCAAAATATTCTAAGATCTTTTTCTGGAATAGGTTCGCAAGAAAAAGCATATTCAGAAACAAGAGCATTGTTTTGTTTTCTCATATTTTGATCCTTATCAAATTATACCTTTTTAATAGCATATCTAGGTGTATCTGTCAAATATTATAAAGAAATATAGAAAAAATATAAGGATGTAAACCCAATCAAGTAAAAGAGAAGAATATCAGATGAATCCGTTCGGGTAAAATGGTATAAAAGTCTTACAGATAGAGTAGGGGCTAAATGTCTTTGACGGGCTTTTTTTGTATCTACCTTTATTTACTTGATAAGTTTAGATAATAACCCCTCTTGTATTATATGTAAGGCAACAACGATTATGAGGGCGATATGAAAATAACCATTTTACGAGATATTTACCGAAAAAGACACTTTCGCCATTGGAAAAACGCCTACAAATTTATGCCTTTATTTTACTGATTTTATTTATCGCCATTATTGTGGTGGCTTAAAAAGACACTCTGCCACATAATCCTTATAAAATAGTCCAAAATGTGCTATTGCTATGGATAGTATATATTTTAAAAAAATAAAAATGAAATTATCATGGTAAAAAATATTGATGATATTAAGTCTATTGATTTTAGTAAAGTAGAGAAAGGAATTCATTAAAATGCGTTTGTTTAAATATATTAAAGACACAGTATGCTGATGAATAAACCACACAAAAGCCTTGCTAAATAAGCAAGGCTATAAAGTATGGATTATATCTCTCTTGTGCCTCTTTCTTTGTCAGTAAATTGAAAAATCGGTTTTTGATAAGCAATCAATGTAGGGAAAGTGGCGTGCAAAATATCCGTATGTGCCTCAGAATTTCCTGATACAGAAAAACAAGGTATTGGATTTGAATATAGGGGTTTTCTTCCTGCTTCTTGCTGTTTTTGATTTTCTTGAAACACTTCTTTAAAAGTACGCACGATTAAATTCCTTGCAACATCAGGCATATGCCCATTATCATTAACGAGGGATTTTGCCTTTTTCCAATCAATTTTTGCTTTTTCATCATCAGATAATGTTTTCATAATCATATCATATGTCGCTCTGTCATTGTTCAAAAACGTAAAGCCTAATATGTTTTCAATTGTGAAATGATTTAAATCTTCAGAAAATACAGGGCATTTTTTTTGATAAAGATGAAACATTATAGATGGCAAGCTATTACGTATAGCCATAGATGCCATGCAAGCTCTTTGAAATTGATCAGCTTTTTCATAAACCATATCAATAATGGTGTTATTTCGTGATAAAAAGGCTTCCTTAATAGGAAGAGTAGAGCCTTCTGTGTTAACATTAGCTCCAGCGTCTAATAGCAATTTTACAATCTTTTCATTTCCAGATTCAATTGCATATATTAAAGCAGGAGTGCTTTGCCAAAATAGTGTACTTTCATATTCATTATGTGCATATTTTTGCTGATAAACATTTAAAATGCCTTGAACAAGAGGTTCATTTTGGTTTTTTATTGCCATTGACAAAACCTTACTTGAAATTTTAGCTCCATATTCAAGAAGAAAAAGGGCTGTTTTTGTTTGATTATGATAAACAGCATCCCGTAAAGCTGGACTTTCTTTTTCACTATCAAAAAATGAAGGGTTAATCCTTGCTCCTTTTTTAAGGAGTAGATCAACAATTTCTGTTTCTCCAAACGCAGACGCTACTTGTAAAAGGCTTTTTTTATTGTCTGTTTTTTTATTTGGATTTAAACCGTTTTTCAATGCTTCTGATACTTTTTCAATCAATCCTTCTTTCACCCATTCAAAAACTTTAAAATCTTCATATTTTTTCAAATAAGAAGTAATTTTTTTTAAATTTCCAGAGCGAATAGCCCGTATAAAAGCATCTCCGTCTTTTCTTGAAAAAAAGATTAAATCAATTTTTTTGTTTAAATTGATAAAATAATTGAAAATTTCAATGGCTTTCTTTTCAGTCGGATATAAAAAAACACCTTCTCGTTCATATTTTTTTATAATTTCTTTAAGATGTGAGTAATTTCCTGTTTTAAAAGATTTTTCAAAAAGTTCATCAAACAATTTATTCATTTTGTTTTTCTCCTATTAAATGATTATTCCTCTCTTGCCCCACGAGAAGTATCTTGCGTTGGTAATTTCTTTTGGTCTGTGATTTTTTGAATTTTTGGAACAGTGGGATGTAACAACTTTTTACTTTCATCTATAACTATTTGCACACGGTGTATATGCTCAGTTATACCTGGAACATACATATCATCTTGTATATCTTCATCTAGCCATGGTTCAAATCTATATAAACGTGTTTGTGGTGTATTTTCAGGTTCTATTTTTGACTCTTGAACGTTTATATGACGTGATGCTTGAAAAACCTGCCCCATATAAATAACTTCTTGTTCTTTAATTTCTTTTGGTAAATCTATTTTATACAAATGAATATCATATTGCATACCAAATAATTTTGTTCTTGCATCTAACATAACCAAACGGTGTTCATCTGTATATAATGGCTTATCAAACATAAATGCATTGGCTTTGCCTAAATATTCTTCTGGAATTTGAGCTAAAACTTGAGCTATTGTAGGTTGAATACGCCCATGATGACCAAACCCAATTGGAGTTGACATTGTATATGTTCCAACATGTTCATAAGTCCCAGCCTTTTGCTTTAAGTTTAAGGGATCAAGTTGCAAATCAATTGCTTGAGCGTTTAAAAAATAAGGTCCATCTGTAATCAAACCTGCGCCTTGGCCTTGTGGAATGATTGTTATGGGTTTAATCAGAAAAGCTCTGTTTAATACTTCGCTTTCAGTGATATTTTTTGTTCCAAAAGTCCCTAATTTTTCTATTTCAGTTTTCATTATTTCAATATCTTTTGTTATAGTAATTTCCTTCTTTAAATATTCTTTTTTATAGCGTATTTGAAGCTGTTTGTCAAATATTATAAATAAATATAGAGAAAATACAAGGATGAAAACCCAATCAAGTAAAAGGTAACAATCTCCAACAAATCCGTTCGGATAAAATGGTATAAAAGTCTTGAAGATAGAGTAGGGGTTAAATGTCTTTAGCAGGTGAAGTAACGTGTAACTGTGACGGGAAGTGGAAAATCAAGCAATAAAAAATCCTCTGTAACCAAAAGGTTAAGGGAATAATGGTGGCGGATAAGCCCTCCATTGGATTTAAGATTTTTGAATATCTTTATATTACCGATACTTACAAAAAGATTTGAGCTCAATCTGGTCTGAGGCGGTATCTGGTTTTTGTTCAGCTTATGTGTTTTCTTAGGGTTTTACGGCTTTATAAAAATCATATCCACCCATAAAGGAGTACACATTATCAAAGCCGTTTTGCATTAAAATTCTGGATGCACAATAACTGGTATATCCTGTTGAACAAGATAAAACCACTTTTTTATCCTTTGGAATTTCATTTAAACGTTGTCTGATTTCCATAATCGGAATGTTAATAGCATTTTGAACAGTTCCTTGCTGATAAAGCATTGGTGGGCGAACATCTATAATAAGAGCATCTTCCAAATCTTCCACAAAAGCAGGTTTTACTAATCCGTTTATGATATTATCGGCATTCATGCCCAACACATTAACCGGATCTTTCGCACTGGAATAGGGGGGTGCATAACAAAGTTCTGCATCAATCATATCTTGAACAGTGCCGTTATTTCTCATAATGGTTGCTACGACATCAATTCTTTTTTCAACACCGCTTTTACCTATTCCCTGAATACCCAAAATTTTGCCGTCTTGGTTAAACAACAACTTAAATAAAATTGCATTGGCATTTGGATAATATCCGGCATGAGAACGTGAATACACGCACGTTTTTAAATATGGAATTTGCTTTTGTTTTAATTGCTTTTCGTTATTCCCCGAACTTGCAACCGTTAAGCCAAACACTTTAACAACAGATGATCCTTGTGTGTTTTTATATGTAGAACGCACCCCGTTAATGTTATCGGCAATAATACGCCCTTGACGGTTAGCCGGCCCTGCCAATGGCACCAAAGTATTTTGCAAACTGACAAAATCTTTTATTTCCACATTATCGCCGGCTGCATAAATAAATGCATCAGATGTTTTTAATGTTTCATCAACAATAATGCCTCGGTTGGTTTGAAGTCCGGCTGTTTCTGCCAATTGGATTTCAGGTTTGACACCAATGGCCAAAACACACATATCAAATTCAACTTTTTTGCCGGAGGTTAAAATAATTTTATTGCCGTCAAACTTTTGAACGCCATCCGACAAAATCAAATCAACTCCTTTGGAGCGTATTTCTTTATGTGCAATTTGCACCATTTCCGTATCTAAAGGTGCCAAAATCTGATTGTTCATTTCAATCAAAGAGGTTTTTAAGCCCATTTCTATCATATTTTCGGCAACCTCTACGCCAATAAAACCGCCCCCGATAACGGCCACATTTTGAATGTTGTTTTCCTTAATATGGGCTTTGATTTTATCAGCATCAGCAAGTGAACGCACCACAAATGTTTTGTCTTTATTTAAACCTTCAAAGTTTGGCACAATGGGAGTTGCTCCTGTTGCTATTACCAAATAATCGTATGAAATTTGCTCATCCGTATTTGTTATAACATACTTTTCTTCTTTATTGATTTGAATGACTTCTGTTTTAAGTTTTACATCAATATTAAACCATGACTTAAATTTTTGGGGATTAGAAACCAATATGTTATCACGATTTTCAATCACACCTGAAATGTAATAAGGCAAGCCACAGTTGGCAATAGAAACTTCATCCGTTTTTTCCAATATGGTAAACATTGCGCTTCTTTTGAGCGTGAATCTCGGTGTAATGAATCTGCTTCCGGTACCTGCACTTGACGGAGGACGTTTTATTCTTCTTTTGGTTGAAGCAATTATCAGACGGCCTTTGCCGCAGAAACTTGAAATTGCCATCCAGATGACCGGTATTATACTTTTGTTTGGTCTTATGGCTTTTGTTCTTTTTAATGATGTTCTTAATTTGTTTGTAAAATAATTC
Source organism: uncultured Alphaproteobacteria bacterium (assembly GCA_937906925.1). GTDB lineage: Bacteria > Pseudomonadota > Alphaproteobacteria > CAAHEQ01 > UBA3637 > RGIG4140. Next base: position 2,114 of record CALCTR010000027.1, on the reverse strand, counting down.
TATCGGCTGTTTCGCTCCGCATCCGGAGCGAAACGGTCAGTCTGATAAATCTTTTTTATCACCCCCATTTTTATTTTTTTAAATAGCATAGGAGAAATTTATGAATTGTAAGCCTTTTTATTTGTACGAAAGAGAAGGGCTTTGTGACAGAAACAATCTGGGGATTTCCGTTCAATGTGTTTTGACAAACAGAGGACGGATTTGTTTTTGTGCTATGGCAGAAGGTGTGAAGCAGGAAGAGAAGGATGAAACAATCATTGCAATGGTTTTGCAGGAGGTTACGCAATGGTTTTATGAAACCGGAATCCCTGCTTTTTGTAAAAGTAACTCTAAAAACAGTCTTTACAGAAGTTTAAAGAGAGAGTTTTTTATGTTGCATCAAAAACTTTTGTTACATTCAGCGGAACACAGATTTAAGTGCAAATATTCTCTTCAGGTTCTGATCATTACTGAGAGCGGTTATCTCGGTTGCAGAGTCGGAGACGGAAATTGGATGAAGTGCAAAGGGAAAAAATATAAGCTTTTACAGAAGAAAAAAGAAAAAAAGATACATTTTCTCGGTGAAGAAGAAAGATTGGAAATACAGAGAGTAAGTGGAAAAAATCAAAAGGGTACACTTTATTTATTATTTTCTAAAGCATGCGCAAGTCAATTTTCCAAGAAGCACTTATGTTCCTTTGTTTATTCTGCGCGAAAAGAGGAGTCTGTTAAAAAAGTACTGAAAGAGTTGATGGACAGAAACAGGGAACGGTATGACGATTATGCATATGCCTGTATTTGCGTGCGAACAGAAGAATAGGAGGAAAAGTGATGCGATATGAAATACTAGAAGAAATCGGAGCCGGCGGTTTTTCAAAGGTTTATAAGGTGAAAGATAGAAATATCGGAACTATTTTTGTGGCCAAAGAAATTGCGGATGATGTGATTGCAGAAACAGAAATTGCATGGCTGAAAGCTCTTGCGCATCCGGGTGTGCCCAAACTTCATGACGTTGTAAGGGATGGGCATACAACAATGATAGTTATGGAAAATATGGAGGGTGATACACTAAAAGATGTAGTTAAGAAAAACGGTGTAATGGATACAAAAAGGTGTAGAAAAATAATATCTGAATTAGCAGAGCTGTTGTCTGTTTTACATTCACAGAATGTACCGGTCATTCATGGTGATTTGAAACCGGAAAATATCATTCTTTTAGAGAATGATAAGATTGCATTGCTGGATTTGGGTGGTGCGTCCTATTTGGGAGAGATGCCTTCTGTGCTCTGTGGTACCAAAGGATATCTGGCGCCGGAACGAAAGAAGGGTGAGGTTCATGTTCAAAATGATATTTATTCTGTTGGCAGAATCATGCAATATATGCTTACCGGATGTGAACCATCTTATTTAAGTACATACAAAACGGAAGAAATAGCGGAATATTTTCATATAGAGGAAAATGTGGCTAAGGTTATTGTCTGCGCAACGAATCCGGAACCGGAAAAACGTTTTGTATCTATAAATCATTTGAAAGAAGCATTGTATGAAAATGAAAATATGTCGAAGAAAGAAAGACAGAAATATACTAAAATTTGGTTTGTTCTTGCATTACTTTTTATTTTTTCAGGCTTTCTGTTTGCTTTGGGTAATGCATTGTATGAAGCACAGTTACTTATTGTTGCAGGCAACGCAATTGCAGCAGTTGGATTTTTAGTCCGCAAAGCAGAAAAGGAGTCTGCTGTCAAAATACTGGCATGTGAATACAGTGTACATATTTTTAGGTGAAAATGAGATAAAAAGTTGAAATAAAAAATAAAAAAACAGAATTGAAAAGTATGTGAAGGGAAGGTATACTTGATAATATGCAAATGAAAAACAGCTTACGTCTGTTTGCAAAAAGATTGCGTATTGTACGGAGGAATTTCATGGATGAGATTATCACACAATTAAAGACTTTCGGAATAGATTTTGACAAGAGCGGAGGTGCTTTTGCTGAAAAAGAAGAGTATCTTTCGGCTGTTTGTAATTTTTTTAATTCAAAGGATTTTATGCGTCTGGGGCAATCCGTGAACCGGCAACAATGGCAGGCAGCTGCCATGCAGGCAAGAAAAATATCCGACAAAGCGAATGACCTT
>CALCTR010000026.1 GCA_937906925.1 uncultured Alphaproteobacteria bacterium | reverse complement strand
TTTGTTTCGGCAACCCCGGGTCCATTTGAACTTAATCAGACAAAAGGCGTTTTCACCGAACAAATTATTCGCCCAACTGGTCTTTTAGACCCTGAATGCATTGTTCGACCGGTCGCAGACCAAGTGGATGATTTATTATTTGAAGCAAAAGAAGTGGCCAAAAAGGGAGGACGAGTTTTGGTCACAACACTTACAAAAAAAATGGCAGAAGATTTGACAGATTATTTAAATGAAAACAATGTAAAGGTCAGATATCTGCATTCTGATATTGATACGCTTGAACGCATTCAAATCATCCGTGATTTAAGACTCGGCACTTTTGATGTTTTGGTCGGCATCAACTTGTTAAGAGAAGGACTTGATATTCCTGAAGTTGAACTGGTGGCAATTTTAGATGCCGATAAAGAAGGTTTTTTAAGATCCACAACATCACTTATTCAAACCATCGGACGGGCAGCCAGAAATGAAAATGGACGCGTTATTTTATATGCCGACAAAATCACAAAGTCAATTGAGGCCGCTCTAACAGAAACAAACAGGCGCCGACAAAAACAAATTGATTTTAACTTAAGTCACAACATCAAACCAAAGGGCATTCAAAAAGCCATTCCGGATTTAATTCAAGATTTCAATGATCTTGTCGGTAATCCGAATGACAAAAAGAAAACCGTTGAACTGGAAAAAGAATTATCGCTTTCAATTGAAGAAATAAAAAAACAAATGAAAGCAGCGGCAGAAGCACTGGAATTTGAAACAGCCGCCAAACTCAGAGATAAATTGAGAAAATTGGAACAAATGGCCGTTCAAGATTTTTAAGGAGTAAAAAATGACTGAAGAATATGAGGTCAATGAAGCTATATCAGACTCCACAGACAATCCGATAGATGAAAATCTATCTGTCGGTACAGTTACCATCAGAAAGGTAAAATATGCTGTTGGATTGATTTGGCAACCTCTACAAGATCCTGACAATCCATCGCCTGAAATCAGAGAGGCTATGGAGAGTGATATTGATTCAGACCTATACTGTCTCAGAATTACTTCTACACCTCAATACGGTTTAGGAAAAACATCCATTGGTCATCACTCCGGTGAACTATCCTTAGCAGCAATGGTTGCCTCTTCTTTATCAGATAAGACATCTGTCTGTGCCGTCTTTAAGGTGGATGAAGGATGGTATTTCTTAGCCGTTCGTAACGATCTTATTCTTTCAGAAAATGATGTCCTTTTTAAATCAGAAGAAGATGCTCAAGACGCTTTCTTCTCCATGATGGCTGTTCCAGATTGGGATTTAAGAATTGCCCCTCCTGAATGGAATATTGAAGGTGCCGAAACAAGAAACATAGAATCAGTTATCAGGGATGCCAGAATAAAGGTTCGTTTAGAACAGCTGACAGGCGTAAGAAGGAACCAAGTCTTGCTTCTTATCGGCATTGTATTGGTTGGCATTTTTCTTGTCGTTGTTTATTCTATGTTTTCATACTTAAAACCGACAATTCAAATTGAAGAGAAAATTGAACCGATACCAATTCCGGATATTATTAAACCGGTTGAACCAACACCAGAAAAACCAAAACCTTGGGAAAAAATACCGGATACAAAAATCTTTTCAAATAAATGTTGGAATAATGCCTATCAACTAAAATCTCTTAATATCCCTGGTTGGCGAATGGGCATTGTTACCTGTACCTATAACGCCCTTACAACAAACTGGATAAAGGGTGATTCTGGTGTATGGCCAAATCAACCTCGCATTGGCTGGATAAAATCAGCTTTAGATGAATATAAATTATCTAATGTTAATATAAAGATAAATTCAGACGGATCATCTGCAAACGGACAGGTTGTATTTTATGATATTCCACTCATAGCTTCTGTTCCTGTTTATACCGAACAAGAGTTATGGGAAGAATTAACAGATATTAAACAGGCTGCAAAATTGAATTTGTCGTTCCAACGAAAATCCGTTTTGGAACCACCAAATAATCCAGATGGAACTAAACCTGAAAATCAACAAGAATTTGTGTTCTTTGATTTTTCAATCACCTCGCCATTTACGCCCTCTGAATGGCAACCGTTTTTTGATAAATTTCCGGGTTTAGAGTTAATAAAAATTGAATTTAATCCTGTGTCCGATTCTAAGGATGTCAACAAGTGGAAATATGATGGGAGAATCTATGCAAAATAACAAATTATCATTATTGACCGCATTATGTTTATCAACAGCTTTTGTCGCTTTACCGGCAGTTGCACAAGAAGAGGCAAGCCCGATGGAGCCGGTTATCCAAGAAAATATACCGACACCACAAACGGAGCAACCAGCTGTTTTGGATACACTTGTACAATCAACAGCATTAGGTACGCCAGAAATACCGGTAGCTGACAATCCTACACCAACTGAAGTAGCAGAAGGACAAGTACCTAACTCCCCAATGGAGAAACCTGCCCAAGTGCAACCAACCGCAGACCAATCTGCTGAAACACAAACAACCGCAGACCAATCTGCTGAAACACAAACAACCGAAGGGCAACCCGTTGAAACACTTTCACCAGAAGAAATAGAGCAACAACAAAAAACAGCTGCCGTTGATAAATTATTAGGGGATAATGTTGCTGTCAACACTGATAAAATTGTAGACTTTCCGGGACGTCCATCTATGGGTTCTATTGAAATGGCAACTTTACCCGGTATAAATGAATCATTAATCAATGGCCCAACACCGATGGGTGAATCTCTCTCATCTAAAGATATGCCGAGTGAGCAACTCTTAGGCCGCATAACTACGGAAGTTTTTCATGAAATGGCTGATTTAGAAAGAGGCAACGTATTTTTAAATCTTCAAACTCAAAAAGAGAAACTTAAAAATGATTTAGAAGATTTGAAAGCTAAATATCGTCAAGCTCGTCTAGAAGAAATTGCTAAACGTGAGGATGTTGTTCGCTCCCGTATTAATTGGTGGCAAGAACAAGAAAATATCCGTATAGAAATGGAACGTAAAAAAGCCGAAACAGAAGCTATTGAACAACAAATTGCCGAGGCTGAGGAATTACGTGAAAAATTACGCAATGAGGCTATTGCCGATAGACTTTCTGCTGATACTATTTCATTAGAAACTATTAAAACTGATGAAGATATTGTTGCAGATGCAGAAGAGAAGCAGGTAAAGGAAAAAGAAGTTACACCAACTTTAACACAAGCCGAACCGGAAGAAGTAGTACCACAAGCCGCTACAGATCTGTATTCACTTATTGGCGTTCGTGGCCTTAAAGGACGATTGACTGCCCGTTTAGAAAATAAAGAGGATGGTTCGGTCTTAACTGTAAAGAAAGGTCAAAAATTAAAAACAGGACACAAAGTGGTTAATATTGAACGTGATACAATTCAATTATCCTATGCCGGCAGACTTGAAGTTATTATTTTAGCAACTGCTGCTGCATCACCATTGGAATAAAATTTTATCTGTGATAAGGGGACATTATGAGCTTTTGGGATAAAAAAGGAGAGAAAAACGTATCGGCTGATGATAAATCACTGGACGCATCTGGTTTGTTAGATGTTTCAAATTTGAATGTACCTGATTCAGATAACAATGATCAGTACGGGGAAGATGTTTTGGCGGAAAGTAAAAAGAAACCGACATTTCCGTCTTTTTTGGATAACACAAAAAAAGCTATGGATCTACCACAACCTCCCACCGGCAAAAAGCCTGTTTTTATGGCACCACCTATTCCTAAAGCACCATTACCATCTGCTCCATCTGATTTACTTTCTCAAGAAGACGATGGTTTGTTACCATTTCCACCGGAAGAAGAATCCACAGATGAATATGATGATTTACCGCCTCTGCCGTTAGATGACGAAACGGATGAGTATGATGACCTTCCTCCATTAGAAGAGGATGAAGAGGTTGAAGAAACAGATGATTTGCCACCTCTACCGTTAGACGACGAAGCAGATACGTATGATGACCTTCCTCCATTAGAAGAGGATGAAGCGGTTGAAGAAACAGATGATTTACCGCCTCTACCAATGAATGACGAAACAGATGCGTATGACGATCTTCCTCTATTAGAAGAGGATGAAGAGGTTAATAAAGCAGATGCTGATTTAACAACTTTAGAAGAAGTAGAAGACGTTGATCTCGCCTCATTGGATGCCACGGTTGAATCTAAAGAAAAAGAAGAAATAGAAAAAGAGGAAGAACAAAAACCACTGGCTCAGGCACCAAGATCAAATACTTTTGAAAAACATGAGGAGTTTATTGTAGAAGAACCCAAAGAATCTACTGATGAAAAATCAGAAGAAAATACACAGGTTTCCAACAAAAAAAATGATGAAAACGAACCATTACATTACACAAATCCTCTTTTCTTAAGAAAACTTTTTGCTAACGGCAATACCTGTATTACCGCTCCCGGAGCTACTTTCCAATTAAAAGAAGATTTACGCTCTCTATTAGCACTATTCTCTAATGGCCGTTATTTTGTTGCCGAAACATACAAATACGACGGAAAGGTTTTAAGTTTTGAATATCTTGTTAAAAAAAGAAATCTTCAAATCGGAAAACCTGAATACGTTCCTATGAACGTCTTAAATACAATTTATGAATATGCTGCTCAAAATACTTATGCAGAGGATGAAGAAGAGGAAACAGAAAAAGCTGATGTTGTAGAGCAAGCTCAAGCCCGTATGCAACGCGACTTTATTACCATTGTTTCAAGAGCTGCAGCTATGCACGTTTCCGATATTCACGTCGTTGTTGCTGAAAATACAATCGTTATGTTCCGCGTCAACGGTCTTATGCAAACGGAAATGGAATACAAAAAAGAATGGGGCGAAAGCTTTGTTCGTGCCGCCTTTGCTTCCGCAGATATTTCTGATGCCAACTATGCACAAAATGAATATCAGGCCGCACAAAAATTAGGTAGAACCCCGCTCAGAGGTTCACATGGAAAACTTGTTCTACCTAAAAACATTTTAGGTATTCGTCTTCAATTCAACCCAATTGCTTTTGGTACCCGCTATGTTGTTTTGCGTTTGTTATACGCTGAAGAAAATATGGAAACGACCAGTGCTCTGGAAGCTCTTGGATTTACGAAAAAAGATACTGAAGATTTTTATAAATTACGCGGAACACCAACTGGTATTACCATTATTTCAGGTCCGACCGGTTCCGGTAAGTCAACGACACTACAACGCAATATGATTGCCATGTTACAAGAGCGTAATTATGAAGTCAACTTGATTACGGTGGAAGATCCGCCTGAATATCCTATTCCGGGTGCACGGCAAATGCCGGTTACCAATGCTACAATTGAAGAAGCAAAAGAACGTGAATTTACAAAAGCATTGGCTGCAGCCCTGCGTTCTGACCCCGACTCCATGATGATCGGTGAAATTCGTACTCTTTCAGCTGCCGATTTAGCCTTTAGAGCAGCCTTATCCGGTCATAATGTTTGGACAACTCTTCACGCAAACAATGCCCCGTCTATTTTAATCCGTCTAAAGGATATGGGTGTTGAAGAATTTAAATTAAAAGACCCTGAAATTATTCAAGGCTTAACAGCCCAACGTTTATTCAGAAGACTGTGTCCGCATTGTCGTATACCGGCCTTAAACATGCTAAAAAGTCCTATTGTCCAACGTTTAAGAGAAGGATTTGGCGATATAGCTTTAGAAACAACATTCTTACGTGGAAATGGCTGTAAACAATGTGATTTTAAAGGGGTTAAAGGCCGTATTGCCGTTTCTGAAATTATTTTGCCTGATGCCACCTTTTTAGATTTAATGATGAAAGGTGAAACCATTAAGGCAACAAACTATTGGATTAATGAATTAAACGGCACAACACTTCGCGAATCGGCTTTAAGACATATGTTTAACGGCATTATTGATATCGGAGAAGTTGAAAGATGGACCGGTTTCTTAAACCAAACTATTACAAGTTAATTTGAGGAATTTTTATGAAAAAAGCAGCACAAAAAAGACCATCCGTCCGACCGATTTCTTCTTTTGAAATATGGTATGCTAAGTTTGTTTTTTGTCATATGCCTGGCAGCAGTAATGACCGTATTGCCCTATACAATAAATTAAAATCATTACTCAGAAACCGATTTTCCTTAATGGATGCTTTGGAACGGATTTATCAAATTGCATCCAAAGATGGTAAAAGCCCTTATGATTCATTAGCCATCGCCCTTTCCTGTTGGATGAAAGATATCAGAAACGGTGATCCTTTTTCTGTTGCTTTACGCGGTTGGGCACCCAGTACCGAATTACTCATGCTTTCCGTCGGTGATATTGCCAATTTAGAGATGGCTTTGGAAAACACTGTTACCGTAGTTGAAGGCACTAAACGTATGCGTGAAGCCGTTGTCGGAGCAGTCTTATATCCGTTATTTTTGATATCAATGGTTATTCTTCTTATTTGGGGGGTTGGTGCCTACATGGTTCCACCAATGGTGGATGCTGTTCCTAACTTGAGATGGACAGGAACAGCCGCCTCTCTTGTCAAATTGTCCATATTTGTGCAAACGCATCCGATCTTTTTGTTTTCAACATTACCGATTATTGTTATACTTGTTTCACTGACATTTCCTCGTTGGAAAAAAGAATCCAGAGCCTATGCCGACAAAATACCACCTTGGTCCATTTATCGTATTTTTATTGGTGTTGGTTGGCTTTTATCTTTATCTGCCCTTGTAAAAGCAGGTACACCGGTATCAAAAGCTATGCGTTCTTTAAGAGCTGATGCCTCCCCTTACCTTTTGTACCGCATTGATAATGCATTAAAGCACGTTAATAACGGTGATAATATTGGTGATGCTCTTTATAAAACAGAACTTGGTTTCCCAGATGAAGAAATTATCGGAGATTTGAGAATTTACTCCGAATTGGACAATTTTACCGAAGCGTTAGAACGCCTCTCCGTAGAATGGATGGAAGATTCCATCAAAACCGTCGCATCAAAAGCCGCTGCCTTAAACGGTTTAGCCATCTTATTGATTGCAGCCATTATCTGTTGGGTTGTTGCCGGTACCTTTGACATGCAAGAGCAAATGGTTGATGGCATGGGTCTTGGTGGTGGGCGTTAAATTCTTTAAAAACAAAAAACGCTGATATTTTCAGCGTTTTTTTTGTTTTTCTTGTTGATACTGAAAATTAAACATCCGCCAAAAATTATCAGCTTTTAAAGACACTATTTTCTTTTGTTCTTCAAGAAGTCTATCTTTAAAACTTGTTTTCAACCTTAAATATAAAACATACTTATAACGTTGTCGTCCTAAGTAACGGTGTATTTTTAAATCACCCGTTACATTTGAAGCATTATACCCTTGACGATTTTTAATACAAGGATCTGTTTTTATTGAACCCGATTCATCAAAAAAAGATTTTACAACATCAAACGTATTAAATTCAGCAGCCCAATGAAGAGGTGTTTCACCATCATTATTTTGAAGATTCGGATTAAACCCTTTTTTTAAAAGAAGATTAACAAAATAAGGTGTTGAATATCTGGCAGCTATATGTAAAAACGTTTCACCGTTCGGATATCTGGCTTCTTTTAAACGCTCAAAATGTTCAGGTTTTAATTGCTTAAAAAAATATTTTCCAGTTGAATTAGATAAAAAACGCAAGATATAATGAACAGCCGATTCGTAAGGTTCATTTACTTTCTGACAGAAAATATCGGCACCGTTTTCTAAAAGAGCTTTTACAGCCCTGTTTCTGTTTAACCTCAAGGCATAAATCAAAACCGGATCAGAATAGTTAAAAACCGCATTACTATTTTTATTCTCATTTAAAAAATCTGAAATAACTTTATATGAAGCATTTTCGTCAATTAACGATTTTAGTGTTTGATTAGCTAGCCCCTCTTCCTCATCTGTTTTCGTATCAGAAACGATATACTCCTGAAAAAGAATGCCCCTTGCATAAAAAATATTCTTTGTTGTATAATTCATTTTGTAACCTTTAAAAATTTTGCGGATTATACTTTACTTTTCTTCTTTTTTCAAGTTAATAAAAGACTTTCTTTAAAGGATATTTTTCTTGACTAAAAACAAAAAAAAACGTAACCTAAACAGAACAAAAGGACAAATATGAAAGTTATTTTGCAAAGAGTTACTTCCGCCTGTGTTCAGGTAGACGATAAATCGGTTGGAACCTGTAAACAAGGATTTTGCGTACTAACCGGTATCAGCCCTGAGGATACACCCGCTATTATTGAAAAAATGGCAAATAGAATTGTTCATTTGCGTGTTTTTGAAGATGAAAATAAAAAAATGAATAAGTCCATTTTAGATATCAAGGGAGAAATGCTCATTGTTTCTCAGTTTACGCTATTGGCTGATTGTACAACGGGTCGTCGGCCCTCATTTAGCGGTGCCGGCAATCCACAAAAAGCAAAAGAGCTTTTTGACCTTTTTGTTTCCGCTGTTAAAAATAAAAACATCTCAGTTGAAACAGGTATATTCGGTGCCGATATGTTAGTAGAAATTCATAACGACGGACCCGCCACTTTTATTTTAGAAGGTTAGCAAATGTCAAATGAAGCATCTAAAAAAGATAACATCATTCAAATTGTTCAAGAAAATCTAAAACTATCCCCCAAACAAGCAGCACACTTTGCTGACAAGGCTAGAGCACTTCAAAGAAATCTTAAACTTAGAAAAAAACAAAAAGAAGAAGCTCAAAAAAAAGAACAAAATAAAAGGGAGAAATAAAAAAAATGCACTCATTTAAAATTCAAGGCGGACATTCATTAAATGGGGAGGTAACCATTCACGGAGCAAAAAATGCCATTTTACCCATCATGGTATCAGCATTACTGACAAAACATCCTGTTCGCCTGACAAATATTTCTTACCTATCAGATGTATTAACACTTTGTGATTTACTTAAAAGTATGGGAATGAAAATTACTCCTGAAGAAAATGCCCTGACACTTCAGGCTGATGAAATTACAAATTTTCATGCCGATTACAATTTTGTCTCCAAAATGCGAGCCTCATTTTGGGTATTAGGTCCTTTATTGGCACGATTTAAAAAAGCAGAAGTTTCTTTGCCAGGCGGATGTGCTATCGGCACAAGGCCTGTAGACTTATACCTAAATGCTTTAAAAGATATGGGTGCTAAAATTAGTGTTGAAAACGGATATGTTCTGGCCGAAGGTCCTTTACACAGTGCAGAAATATTTTTTCCTAAAGTATCCGTTGGTGCAACTCATAACACCGTTATGGCTGCCGTTTTAACAAAGGGGACCACTATTATTCATAATCCCGCATTAGAACCTGAAGTTATTGATTTATTAAATATACTGGTAAAAATGGGGGCTAAAATAGAAGGAATCGGGACAAAAACACTAACCATTCATGGTGTTGACGAACTAAGAGGTACAAGCCACAGTATCGTACCAGATAGAATTGAAGCTGCCACCTTTGCCGTTGCAGCTGCCATCACCAAAGGAAAAATCTTTCTTAAAGGTGCCAAAACAAATTTAATGGATGCCGTTATGGATGTTATGCGTATTTCCAACATCACTTTTACTCAGACGGATAAAGGTGTTATGGTAGACGCCTCTAATGCTTCTTTAAAATCCACATCCATTACAACCTGTGAATACCCCGGATTTCCAACGGATGCACAAGCTCCTTTATCCAGTTTATTAACATTGGCTGAAGGAGATACACTTATTGAAGAGCGGATTTTTGAAAATCGCTTTATGCATATTCCGGAACTGCAAAGAATGGGAGCAAATATTAAGATTTTAACAAATCAATCTATTTTAATTTCAGGTGTAGAATCTCTTTGCGGTGCTCAGGTTATGTCATCAGATTTAAGAGGTGGCGTTGCACTTGTCTTAGCTGCTCTTGCCGCAAAAGGGGAAAGTATCGTTACAAGAATCCATCATATTGATCGCGGATATTATCAATTAGAAAAAAAATTAACGGCACTGGGAGCAGACATTGTACGCATTCAATCTGATGAATAAAAAAAAGACTTTTCTTTTCAAAAAGTTTTTGATATACTTTGATTAACTTAAAATAACAAAGGTGGGTCTAATGTATCGTCATTTATCTTTTTTATCATTTTGTTTTTTATTAACAGCCTGTGTTTATCCGGAAGAAATGAATACAGATATTTATGCCCAAAGTGATTTATTACCGCCTAAAACAGTGCAAGAACAGCAACCGGTACCGGCAAATACAATTCAAACCCAAAAAGCTCCTCCCATTGTTTTGCCACAACAAGCTCCCATACCGGCTCATTTGTTAAATGCACAGCAAAATCCGATACCATTTGTCCAAACAATTGTTATTCCACAACCAACACCTATTACCTATCCGAATGCAATGGGATTGCCGGCTCAAAATATAATGCCATACGGGACAATACCTGCAATGGTTCCACAAGGACAATCTTTTTATAATCAACAACCAAAACAAGAATATATTGTCTCGCCAAAAACGGCTCATCCCGTGCAACAAACACCATCTTCCGGCATGACGGGCAACAATGTTTATCCGCTATGGGCCCGACCCGTTTCAGATCCAGCAAAAACCGAAAATATAAATTCTTCAGAAACCAAACCAACATTAAACACAGAATCCATTAACATTCCGCGGTGGTAAATGATTTCATCAACACACACAGTTGCCTTTCTAGGTATTCATGTTTTAAAAATAAAAATAGAAGTACAAATTTCTAATGGTTTGCCTAGTTTTACTATTGTTGGATTAGGAGACAAAGCTATTACAGAGAGTAGAGAACGCGTACGGGCCGTTCTTAATTCTTTACAAATAGATTTACCGCCTAAAAGAATCACCGTCAATCTGGCACCAGCTGATGTCTTTAAAGAGGGTACTCATTACGATTTGCCAATAGCCATGGCTCTTTTAGCTGCTATGAAAATCATTCCCTCAAAAGAAATTGAAAACTTTATTATGATGGGTGAATTAGGGCTTGACGGCTCCATTCGTTCTGTTTCAGGTATTCTACCGGCTGCTATTGAAGCAAAAAAGAACGATTATGGTTTTATTTGTCCAGCTCAACAAGGCGGAGAAGCCTTATGGGCAGAAACAAAAAACATCATCGCAGCTCCGAATTTACTTTCTCTACTCAGTCATTTAAAAGGTCAAATTACATTAGAAAAACCACAACCCCTTTCTTTAACTGAAACAGCTCCACTTGCTGATTTAGCAGATGTAAAAGGACAAGAATCCGCCAGACGTGCTTTAGAAATCGCCGCCGCCGGTGGTCATAATATGTTAATGATAGGTCCGCCAGGTACCGGTAAATCTATGTTGGCCGCCAGATTACCCTCTTTATTACCACCACTTACACATGAAGAAATGTTGGAAGTCAGTCAGATACACTCCGTTGCCGGTAAAATTAAAGATGGAAATTTCATTACAACCAGACCCTTTAGAGCCCCTCACCATTCAGCCACAATGGTTTCCCTTGTCGGAGGCGGTACACGGGCAAAACCAGGTGAAATATCTTTAGCTCACAGGGGTATTTTATTCCTTGATGAATTACCGGAATTTAACAGAAGTGTTTTAGAAGCCCTACGTCAGCCGATAGAAACTGGTAGCATTACCGTTTCAAGAGCTAATGCACATATTACTTATCCCGCAAGATTTCAGTTAATAACAGCCATGAATCCTTGTAAATGCGGTTATTTAGGCGTCAATGGAAATGAGTGTACTCGGGCACCAAAATGTGGGGCTGAATATTTGGCAAAAATATCCGGTCCTTTGCTTGACAGAATTGATTTACAATTAGAAGTGCCAGCTGTCAACCCATGGGAACTAGGTACAATACAAAAAGGAGAAACATCTGCCAGTGTTGCAAAACGCGTTCAAGCAGCTCTTTTGTTCGCTCAAAAACGATTTGAAGGAACCGGCATCATCAGAAATGCCGAAGCCGACGGCTCCTTTTTAGAAAACAACATAGAATTAGATAGTGATGCAAGACAATTACTTCTGTCAGCGGCACAAAAAATGCGTTTATCGGCTCGCGGATACCATAGAATTATTCGAGTTGCAAGAACCATTGCTGATTTAGACTTAACAAAGAACATTAAAAAAGTTCACATCAATGAAGCTCTTTCATATAGAAATCCACTCCAAAAAGGAAGCTAAAAACTAATTAGTCCTTTGTTGCCGGCATTTGTATCCAACTTTAGCTAATTGGGCTTGATAAAGGTCTTTAACCTTTTCATCCAATGCTTGATATCCGGTTAAATAATTCAAAACAGTGTTGCCTTTTTTATCTTTGTATAACAAATTAGGATTGTACCGCAATAAAAATTCCACCATTTCAATATTTTTTTCTTGTAAAGAAATCATCAATAACGTTTCACCTGTCGGCTCAAAAATATTATTTGCCATCGGAATACCCTTCTCATAGAGCATATCCATTGCTTGATAATTATTATTTTGCCACGCATACATCATCGGTGTGTAACCACTTCTATCCGGCAAATTGTTAATTTTTTCATCCATCAAATGATTCAAAACAAAACCGCTAAAATTATTCTCTACCGCATAAGATAAAGCCGATCTGTTTTGTGAATCACAAAGAGAGATATCTACATAATCTTTTAAAATTTTAAGACAATAAAAAGGCTCGGCAACCTGTCTATTCGGTTGTGAAAATAAATACGTCAACGGAGTTGAATACATATTGTTTTTTCTGGGAAAACTTTGCGGAATTCTAGAACCGGCACTTATCAACATAGCCAAAGCAGCTCCATTTCCATACTTAAGAGCCTTTTTTAAAGCAATCGGACAAACCTCCTCTTCACAGGAAGCATAGTGTCTCCAATTTTTTGGTACAATATTCGGATTTGCCTTTTTCTCTAACAAGTATTGCATCATTTCTAAATTATTTGCCCTTGCCGCCATAGATAAAGGCGTGATATCCAATCCACCGATTAAATCTAAATTAGCATTTTTATCCACAAGTTTCTCAGCCAAATAATCATACGATTTATAAATAAAAATAGAAAGAGCTGTCATTTTTTGCAATGTGCTTTTGGGATAAATAGCCGCCTCTCCCCTAGCTACTGCTGTTTCAAAAGCCTCATAAGCTCTGGGATGCGGTGCAACAGTAACAACACAAGGTATGTTAACATCTATATCTTTTTCCAATAATTTTTCAACACATTTTATTTTACGCAATGATACAGCGTGAGAAAACGCCGTATAGCCATCTTTATCCTTTTTATCCAGATTGGTATCCCACTCCAAAATCAAGTCAAAAACCTGATCAAAATCTTTCCGGTTACCACAATGAATCGCTACCATCAAAGGCGTATGACCAAACTCATTAACATCATCATGTGAAGCTGTTTTTAAAGCCTCTTTTATCTCCTCTAAACTTCCTGTTCTGATAAGTTGAATAAGTGTTTTTTTTCGTTTCAAAATTACTTTCCTTTACAATAACTTAAATTCAATTTGACAAGTTTGGGGATTATATCCCAAAAAAAGCTCTCCATTCCTTAATTGCACAGCATATTTACCAAAAATTTCATATCTCCAACCCGATAAAAAGCGAACGGATAAATTACCACCGGCAAAACAATCCAATTCATCTTGCAATGCAATAATCTTTGTTGCCGTTTTTTCTTTTATACCAATTAAATCCAAAAGCAGTTGCAACATACGCAATAATTTTTTCTTATTAGAATGCGTATTCTTTTCTATCGGTAAAGGGAAAAAAGCACCTTTTTCTTTGATAAGTGATTGATTGATAACATCCAAAACCTCTTGCGAAAAACCGTTTTTGAAAAAAGAAGAGGTTATTCCCCTTAAATTTTTTAACTCATCTATCGTTTTAGGATGAGCTTTAACAAGCTCTTGCAAAACTTCATCTCTTAAAATTTGGCGTCTGGGCTTATCTAAACATTTAGCTTTATGTTCCCGCCACAAATACAAATCCTGATATAAATATTTCAAGTTATCAGTTCTGAAATTATATTTAATTTTTCCGGCAATTTGAGCATCACTGGGATCATATAATTCTTTATGTGATAAAAGAGACATCTCTTCTTCTATCCATGAAAACCTATTCATTTCTTCAAGCTTACTTTTTAATAAGACATACACATCTCTTAAATAGGTAACATCATTTAAAGCATACTTTTCCTGTGCTGATGTCAATGGCCTTTTTGACCAATCCGTATACCGCATTGACTTATCAATTTGCACTTGCATTAAGTCTAAAACAAGTTGTTCATACCCAACACAATCCCCATACCCGCAAACCATTGCCGCAACCTGTGTATCAAACAAAGGGGTTGGTATTTTTTTAGTCAAACAATAGAAATTTTCAACATCCTGACGAGCACTGTGAAAAACCTTAACAACCTTTGGATTATCCATTAACTCAAAAAAAGGGTCTAAATCCAATTCGTTACTTAATGGGTCAATACAATACGCCTCATCTTGAGAGGCAACTTGAATCAAACACAATTTAGGGTAAAACGTATGCTCTCTTAAAAACTCGGTATCTACAGTTACAAAAGGATAAGTCGCAAAACGCTGACAAATTTCCTTTAATTCATTACTCTTAGTTATTATCATTCTCTGTATTTTACACTTTTTTTTAGATTTTATCAAGTCCATACAAGAAGATATTTTAATAAAATACTTGTGATAAAGCTTATTTTGGGTTATAATGAAAGTATAAGATATTATCATAAGGGGGCTACGATGCAAAAAAATAATTCTCAATCCGGCAGAAGTATGGTTGAAATGCTCGGTGTTATTTCAATTATCGGTTTAATTACGGTTGCCGGTATTACGTCTATGGGATATGTTGATTCACACTTTAGATCATCAGCAACAGTTATTGAAATTGATAATATGGCAAGGGACATTATTGACTCTTTTTCATGGAGTACCAACTACAGCCAACTTAATATGGATTTTTTACATAATGAAGGCATTTTAAAATCAGCAGGAACCGCCGTTTCTTCAGAAACAGGTGAAGAAATCCAAATGATTTATGAAAACAGGTGGGGAGGAGCGATTGACGTTCAGCAGGTAAACGGAGCTGATTCCTTTGCTATTATATACAGCGGTGTTCCTGAAATTCCTTGTCGTCAAATGGTTAATGCCAGTAGAGAAAATGAATTTCACTATATGCGCGTTTCTTCACCAGCAGAAGAAAGCGGGTGTACAGATTCTAATACGATGACTTTTGTTTTAAAAGATTATGATGTCCCAGAGGATACCGATACGGGTGGTGACGCGGATAGCGAATAATCAAACAGTGTAACCATCCATTATCTCTATATTATTTGTTATAAAAAAGAGCTACAAAATTTTGTAGCTCTTTCTTCTTTTTAAAACTATTCAGTTAAAATTTTTTGCACATATTCTCTATTTTCTTTTGCAAAAAATGAACGTGTCAATAACTCTCTGATAAGTGCTTTTTCATAAAGCGGTAATGTACCTGTATCCATCATTGTATATTTTTCAGGATCCAAAATTTCCATCTTTACAAAGAATCCAGCAGATTCACCCCCATTGTCTAAGAAAGCGTTAATTCCATCTGTATAAACCCATTCGCCCAACGCCAAACCAGCTGGCAATTGTCCTGTTTTTTCAATTTCAGTTGTTTGCTTTTCAATTGCATCCAAACATTCTTTAGGAAATGCATAAGGTGAATATCCTGCAACATTACTTGTTGGATTTTTAGGTTTTTCAATTAATCTGTTGTTAACAAGAATTGAATTATTACTTACATCATCTTTAACAATACCCGTCAACAAAATTTGTTTTGTATTTTGCAAGAATGTATCTGTAATTTTTTTAACAAACGGCATTTCTGCTTTTGTTGAATCAATTAAGTCATCTGGAAAAATTAAAACAGCATGTCTATCCATTGATAAACGATGGGCCAAACCTAAAACTTGAGCTGTTCCCAAAGGTTTTTCTTGAATAACAAACTTTAAATCCACATCATCAGGCAAAAATGTTGCACGCAACACGTCAGCAATTCGCTCACGACCACCTTTACGCAATTTTTCTTCTGTTTTTGTATCTGTTTTTAAAGCCTCTTGAAAAGCATCAATAGTCGCCTGATCTGAAACAACCAGCGTAATATGGCGCCCGCCCATACGTACAATATCTTGTAACACGCAGTCAATTAACCGAATATCACCAAACGGCATCAAACACTTATGGGCAATTCCTTTAGAATGAGGATAATTTCTCGTACTTTTTCCCGCACAAGCAATAATAAACTCTATATTATCGTACATTAAAAGTCTCCTTTGATTGTTAGTTTTTAATCAATACTTTTAATGTAAAATGTTTCAAAAATAAAAGCAAGCCTAAAACATAAAAAATGCTTTTTTAGAATAAATATTTATATCCCATATTGACAGAATGTCCCGTCATAGAAGAAGAGAAGTCATAATCGTATTTAAATTCTAATTCAGACATACCATACATCCACAATAAAGATCCACCAACTGTAAAAGTATCTTTGTCTACATTTAATCCTTCAACAACAAACGGGGCATTATACTTTACAAACGTGGCGGTTGATTTAGATGCTGTATCTCCAAATTCATGAGCCCATCTGACATGAGCTTCCGGTTTAAAACGATAGAAAGGATTTCCATAATCAAGAGAAACTTTTAATTCCACCGGCATTTGTAGAGATTTTAAATCACCGCCTTTTAAATTGGTTAATGTGTAAAAAGAGCCTTTTTCCTTAACATCATCCATCTGAATAGAAGTATAGTCTAAACCAATTTTCGGTGTTATGATAAAATAAGGCGTTACCATATATTCATAGCCCAAATCTGCACCGATAGAATAAGCCGTTACATCAAAGTCAGCCTTTGCCGTTTCTGCTAAAGACTCAACTTTTCTGGTTGTAGAATTAGAGGTTTGGCTCCACAAAGCATAAAAATCCATAAACGTACGAGAATAATGCGGATTAATGCCACCATACAACCCAACACCATACGTCGTCATATCAGATTTCAACTTTTTATTTTTCTGTTCCATCTCACCACTGGCATATAAAGCCGCCAAACCGATAGAAAGAACACCAACTTTCCGATCAATACCTGCTGTAAATCCGTAAGCATCAAAATCATAACCGGATTGATTATCCTTATTATCCTGACTGGTTGAAACCATAAATGGTTTTGCCCACAGCCCGCCTCTGTCCGAACGACGTTGTCCATAAGTGTTATTACGTATTTTTCTAAAGCCATAGTAATATCGTTCATACCCCGGACGCCCATAATAATACGGCTGTCTGACATAATAACCCTGCACCATATCATGTTTAACCCGATAATTACGCATAGCATTCATTTCGGATGCAATCCCCTCTTTAAATACATTCTGCAAACGAAGAGCTACCTGTGTTGTATTTAAGTATCCTTCCGGAGAATATTCATCCAAAATTTGGACAGCATCATCTGCCGATTCGGCAAAATAGACATTATCCAAAAACGGATCTATTGTATAAGAGCCGATACTATCACGCAAATTAGAAACTAAATCAACCAAAGTATCCACATTCTTAGATTTGTCAGCAAGAGCCAATCCCTCTTTTAGTGTTTGTTGTCCCGTTATTTTAAGAGATAATGCCGTATCCGTTGCAGTAACAGTTGTTCCTTTCCACAAGAAAGAAGTTCTGAGTTTATCTGCATTTGTATTTAATTTTGTTGCCGATAAAATCTCATATTCATAATCTGCTTCAATATCTCTGACAAGTATGCGAGTACCATCAGCCAAATTAACTGTTCCTTCAACCGTTATTTTATCATTTTGATCCCCTTTAGCCCGCACATCAATGTACCCACTGGAATCCGTACTAACCGTTAGATCTTTTGTTGTATAGGAAACAGAAGAATCTAAAATCGTCTCATCAGAAGAGACAATCTTTAATTCAGAAATAGGTTTTTCATCTGTTGTTTTATTTGAAACGGCTAAACGGGAATTTTCATCAATGTTTAAATTACCACTCTTAATATTTAAAACACCACTACCTGCTAATGCTGAAAATGGCTTTAAATTTATATCATTCGTTACATTAACAGCATTTACACCGGCAAAATTTAAAAATTCAAATACCCCCCCTTGCATATTTAAATTATCAACATCAACATTACCCTTTACTTCAAAATGATTAGAATAAACATTTAAAGAAGTATTTGTTACATTTTCACCATTATTGAGTTTATCTTGTTGCCTGACAACCCGCGGAACAGAAATATCCGCCATAGCCGTTAACGAGGCATCTGTTCCAAGCTCAACTCCTTCTTCATAATATGTCGGATACGTAACACCACCGGAAGTTGTATCAATATTTATCTTATGATACGCGTTATAATTACCGGCCGAAACTAAAACTCTATCTACATGAACATCACCGGAAGTATTAACACTTTTTCCGGGAGCATTTATCTCTAAAGTTGTATTAACCGAATCGTCATTAACCTCTTTAACAGCACCAATATGGTAATTATCCGTTAAACGAACAGTAGTATTATCATCCAAACGAATATTACCAATTAAAACCGGATTATTAACTTCAAACCCACCTTTATTGACAATCAAATTATCCACATTAATAGTATTAGTCGTTTTATAAAACTCTTCATTTTTCAAGGAAACTTCTACCGTTGTATTTGCGGCATCATCCAATTTGGTAATCGGACTATGAATAATCAAAGGCGTTCCTGAAAATTCTGTTGAAGTAATACGCAAAGTGGTATCATTGTTTAACAGAATATTCCCCTTAATATTACCGGCTAATTCCAACAAACCGGCATCTATCAAGATACTGTCAATATCAACAACACCATCTATCTTGGCATAATGTTCTTCATCAACATTCACCGTAACATGCACATTACTGGATCCCTCATTTTTCTTTAACGATCCTAAAATTGTGCCACCTTGTTTACAATGCGGGTAAAGGCATTTTTCTGTATCCTCAGAAGATGTCAATGCGGTTAATATGATATTAGAATCAGTTCCCATCGTGATATCGGCCCTTAACTTGGAACCCGTTTGAATAAGACCTCTTTCACCCATATTCAAATGACCAAGTGCGGTTTTTGTCGTATCTGAATACAAGGTAAAATCACCTGTCATAACCAGCTGACCATCATTTAAAAAATTAACCAACGGGGCATAAACCATTGATCCGGCAACACCATCAACTGAATTATCTGTTATTGTCAATTTAGAAGAGTTACCGAAATAAATCCCTTCTGTTGCAAGTACAATAGAGCTTCTAAAGATAGCTTTTTCACCATTAGCAAGTTCTGATGAACCCTCTTCAACCGGAATAACGGCAGGACTGACCATCATATTGGAAAAATCACCCATCTCTATCTTTTTAGTGATAGCTGTAGCCCCTGTAAAGGTAACAGTAGCATTATTTTTCATCTGAATATTATCAGCTGTTAAATTTCCAAGATAAACAGATCTCTCTAAAACAGTTACATAGTCAACATATTCATCACCTAAATTTTCCGTATCAGAAGAAGAACCACCACCCGTTGTACCACCACCGGAAGTAGACCCGCCATTTCCTGTACCGGAGGAACCACCCGTACCGGTTGATCCACCTGTTGCCCCCCCCGTTATACCCCCTGATCCAGAGGAACCACCGTTTACCAACCTATCTAAAATTTCTTCTATAGTACCGCCATTTTCACCATTCAAAATAGAATCTACAGCCTGTTGAATTTCTTCATCTGTTAAAATTCTGTCTGTTGTCGGTATCTCATCAATAACATCAAGCGGGTTAACAGGTGATACAGATAAAACTGACGCCGCTGTTCCTGGTGTATCGGTATTTGTTCCTGCAGTTGATTCGTCTGTACCTTCAGAGTCAGAATCATCCGATGACTCTTTTAATTTAGGAACTTTGACGGCTTCTTGTATTTCATATCCGACATTTAATGTGCCTGAATTTCCAAACACCAAATTATTTTTAATAAAAGCACCACCGCTTTTAACATCCAACGTACCAGAATCGGCAAAAGTAACATTATCTGCCTGTAAAACACTATTTAGTCTATTTGTAACCGTTGCATTATTCCCCAAAGTCATGGTACCAGCTTTAAAAGAGGAGGCATGAGGGATTATCGGAATAGT
The DNA here is from genome assembly GCA_937906925.1 of uncultured Alphaproteobacteria bacterium. GTDB lineage: Bacteria > Pseudomonadota > Alphaproteobacteria > CAAHEQ01 > UBA3637 > RGIG4140. The sequence goes on along the minus strand of CALCTR010000026.1, from coordinate 4,686 downwards.
ATAATATTTCGTTTCGGTTGTCGTTTCGGTTGTTGTTTCCCCTGTTTCCACATCTTCCTTGGTAGTTGTTTTTTCAATGGTAACACCTAATCTGTTTAGATACTTAAACCTGTAATCCGCACCATTTGTAACAACAGAATCATCCCCAAGGACCAAATTATCAGCCCAAAAAGAAGCACCCATTTCATTAGAAATATTTGCCCCAGCACCCATCTCAATATTTTCAGCAGAAAAAGAAGCTCCATTCGGCAAAATCTTACCGGCAACATTTACGCCATTTATTTCCCATATGTAGGGATCTATAACATTAACAATAGATCCGGATGTTCCCATCTTAACATTTTGTACATCAACAACATGACCGTTTGACAAAAATCCGTTTGATGTAAAAATAACATTATCCGTATTCAAGGTGGAATTAAATAAATTTAAACCGGTTAATGTATATACTTCTTCCCCGGTCGTTTCATCTACAACATTTGAATAAACACCCTGTACGCCGTTATGAAATGTACCATCAGAGGCAAAAACAATCTTATTCCCGTTTATATCCCCATCTAAATTTTCAAAAGTACCGCCAAGGTTTGATATTGTTGCATGCGTACCCATCAAAACACTGCCCTGTACAACAGGATCCGTATCCGATCCGGCAGAACTTTGATTAAACATAACCGTATTACTGATTTCTTGTAACTGGATACGTTGAATGGTACCGGCATTATCTATAAAAACAGAATTACCCGTTGTCGGTGCCGTTGCACCATAAATGCCAAAACCACTCACTGATGAATTTATACTGCCAGAGTTAAAAATATTGGTGGCGGCATCTTTCGCATTTATATAAACACCATAACCGCTTGCAGAAGATAAATCAGCTTCATTTGAAAAAGAAATACTGTTACCCGTAGCATTATAGTAGGAACTGTTTTTATCCAGCACAACGCTTGCAGGCAAAAATGCCTGTGAAGCCTGCAACGGCAATGCCAAAACAGAAAATGCAAAAACAGATATGGATAAATAAAATTTTTGCACCAATATCTCCCATATAACCTTTTTTTTAAGTAGTAACACACTTTTTTTACATTTACAAGCAAAAAGATAACCATTTCAACGCTAAAAAACGTTTGAATATTGACAAAAAAGATACTTTCAGCTAAAGTTAGAAAAAAACACAATAAAAATCAGAGGAAAATAATGCCTACAAAAATAAAACAAGGACTGAAAAAGAACTCTTTTGTCTTAAATTACTCCAGAATGTGGCCATTTGTAAAACCATATTGGGTTAGAGCTCTTATCGCAACATTAATTACTATCCCCATTGGCTCATTAGACGCTGTTATTGCTCTTTCACTCAAGCCATTTATGGACACAGTCATCATGGAAAAAGGCGGTGAAACACCTTTTAATTTACCGCTTTTTGCTATTCCTCTTTTTATTGTTATTTTTACAATTATTCAAAGCTTGTTGGAATACGCCTCTTCTTATTTAAATGCTTGGGTAGGTGGAAAAATCACCAGTGCCGTCAAGCAAAAAGTCTATCAAAAACTGGTTACATGCGAATCTGCCTTTGTGGATAAAAACACATCCGGTTTTATTGTCTTTAGATGTGATAATGACCCTTCCCTAGCTTGTTCCGGTTTACTAAATAATTTAAAAGTTTTTACAACCAGAGTATTTTCTTCTATTTCCCTTATCTGTGTTTTATTTTACACCTCATGGCAATTAGCCATTATCGCTATTATTGTCTTAGGATCAGCCCTTTATCCATTAACAAAAATACGCAAAAAAATAAAGGAAGTGATGAATAATACCGTCATCGCCGGTGGAGCTGTTTTAACAGCATTTAATGAAACTTTTGCCGGTCTAAAAACCATTGCCTCTTACAATCTTGAAAATCATCAAAATACAAAATTTTCAAATATATTAAAGCAAATGTTCAAATTGCAAATTAAATATACACAAAAAACGGCGTGGTTATCACCGATGATGCATATCATCATTTCTATCGGAATCGCAGGAACCATTTGGTACGGCAGTTATTTAATTAAATCCACCCAAATTACAAGCGGTGATTTTGTTGCATTTATGACCGCACTGTTAATGCTTTATACACCGGTTAAAAACATTGGTAAAAATTTTACATCCGTCCAAATGTCATTTATGGCCATTGAACGCGTTTTTGATTTTCTAGCTATGAAAATGAGTGTTGAAGAAAAAGAAAATGCCCTCATTTTACCCCCAATTAAAAATCAAATTGAATATAAAAATATCACATTTAGCTATGACAACAAAAAAACCGTGTTAAACAATATTAATTTAACCATCAAAAAAGGGGAAAAAATTGCCTTTGTCGGTAATTCAGGTGGCGGCAAAACAACTCTTGTCAATTTGTTACCAAGGTTTTATGAAATTACCAATGGTACAATCAGTATAGACGGAGTCAATATTAAAGATGTATCTTTAAAGTCTTTACGAGATCAAATCGCTGTTGTTTTTCAAGATAATTTCTTATTTGCCGGCAGTATAAAGGAAAATATTTTACTCGGCAAACCAGACGCAACCGACTTAGAAATAGAGCAAGCATTAAAATCCGCCTGTTTAGATGAATTTGTAGCTTCATTACCCAAAGGACTAAATACAGAAATAGGTGAACGCGGTGTCTTACTCTCCGGTGGGCAAAAACAACGGGTTGCTATCGCCAGGGCTTTTGTTAAAAACGCACCGATTGTTATTTTAGACGAAGCAACATCCGCACTTGACAACAAATCTGAAGCCATTGTCCAGCAAGCTATTGACAATCTCATGAATGACAGAACCGTTTTTGTCATTGCACATAGACTATCAACCATACAAAATGCTGATAAAATCGTTGTTGTCAATGAAGGGAAAATCATTGAAGAAGGTACGCACGAGGCTCTTATTCAAAATCAAGGAGCTTATTACGCCTTATATATGGCGCAATTTAAATCTAAAAAAGCAGACTAACGTCTGTTTTTAGTTGCATTTTAACTTCAAACGCTTATCTGAAAAATGATAAGCGTTTTTTTTACAAAAAAGGAGAAAATTATGCAAAAAAAAGTAGCCCCCTACAATAAGAAATATCTAAAAACAAGACAAGCAGAGGTTGATTCTATTCAAAATGAAATCAACCGTATTTTTGAAAATCACCTCGTCCCTTTTTCAAAATCTGATAACAATTCTCAATTTTTAGAACCAAATATTGAAATTTCAGAAACATCTTCAAAAATTCTTGTTAGTGCTGAATTACCAGGGATGAATACTAATGATATCAATTTACATATCTCAAAAGATGGGTATCTGACTTTAAGCGGTGAAAAAACAGATTCACATGAACAAGAAGATGACGAGGGATATTATTTTTCCGAACGCTCTTATGGATTTTTCAACAGGACCATTGCCCTGCCCTCTGATATTGATGAAGAACATGCCTCGGCCACATTTGAAAAAGGAGTATTAAAAATAAATATTCCTAAGATAAAAACAGAAAAACCAACGTTAAAAAAGATTTCTGTTAAAGAAAAATAACCCAAAAAAAATCACAATAAACCAGCCTGTTAAATCAAATGACAGGCTGGTTTTATAATTATATAACTACAAATAATTAGACCTACAAACTCCCTTGCTCTAACAATATAAAAACAATTATTGACAAAATATTACAGGCATGGTAAAATACAATGTATTTTTCAATAAAAAGAGTGATGAACATGCAACAAAAAAATATCACTGATGAGTTAAAAACTATTAGACAGATTATAAAAACTCTAAATGATGCCAAAAATCACCTAGAGGATAATGACGAATCTATCCAAAACCATGCTAAAAAATTGATATACTTACAACCTGTTATTATGAGCAACTATTATCGGGCTGTATTATCTGCTCGCGTAAATCAAGTCGCAGAACCAGAAGCAGATGACGAAGTTCACAAATGGAAACTTTTATCCAAAGTTTTTAATTGTTCTTGGCACATAAAAAACAATTTAAACTCTTTAACCGATCAAGACCGAGCCAATATTATTGAAATACTTGCCCCTCATTGTAAAGCTTTTTCATTAGCAAAAAGACGTTCTAAAATAAGAAAAAATATGATTATCCCCACGTTACTTGTTAAGCAACAACGACTAAGTTACAATGCGATACAATGCGATTATTCACCATTACAACAAACAAGTTATGTGCATTCACTCGGATATTAAGGAAATTTTATGACAAACGAACAACGTTTAAACACCTGCAAAAAAATATTGGAAATACTTAGAAGTGTTCGCCTAAAAAACATCATCTGTCAAAATGGTGATTTAATCCCCATAACCCCAATCGGTGAATTATATTTAACAAGACGTAAAATTTATCAAAAACGAAAAGAAAACAAAACATCTCCAGATGCAAGAGCAGAAAACTTGATGATTATGGATTCTTATACGCTTCTATTTGACATGTTACCTCTTATTAAAAATTACACACAAAAACAGCAAAACGCTTTCATAAATTATTTCACCAAGGGTAACGGTAAAGATTTATTTTTACCCGCACAACATCAATCTATTATGAAAGAATTAGCAGAAAGCAACCTAAACAAATGGATTGCTCTTTCTTGCATCTTAACTCCGCACGAAATCCAAAAAGGGGTTCAAAGATTACCGTTAAATCTACAAAAAGTTT
>CALCTR010000025.1 GCA_937906925.1 uncultured Alphaproteobacteria bacterium | reverse complement strand
ATCCTTACATGCAGGGCAACTGTGTAGCCATGGGTAACTGTCAAGAATTTTTCAGCGTTCATCAATCTAATTACATTGCGGGCGTTGAAACATATTTTATTGAATTTAACAAATATTTCGGTCGTCCGATTTATCGCCAACATGGATTGTATGACGATGCGGCAACACATAATGAATATCAAGATAACGCCTATCGTTTTTCATTTTTTTCCCGTGCGGCACTGCAAACAGCAAAGGATTTGGGATTCCGTCCGGACATTGTTCACGTACATGACTGGCAAACGGCTTTGGTTCCTTATTACATTAAACATGATCATGATCCTTTTTTTGCCAATACAAAAAGTTTGTTAACATTACACAATTTACCTTATCAAGGGCGTTTCGGTTCCGATGCCGTTCCATATGCAAAAATCGATTGGGCAGACTTTAACTGGAATGCTTTTGAGGATTACGGACGAATCAACATGTTAAAAGGCGGTATTCGTTATGCCGATAAGTTAAATACGGTTTCTCCAAATTATGCTCGTGAAATTTTAACACCCGAATACGGAGCAGGTTTGGACTTTATGTTACGTGAACGCCAAAACGATTTAAGTGGCATTTTAAACGGTATTGATACACAATTATGGAATCCACAAAATGACTTGGTTATTCCGCATCAATATACATGGGATAATTCCGAACAGGGAAAAGCCGCCAACAAAGCTGCTTTGGTAAAAGAATTTAAACTGGGTTCAGTTGATAAACCTATTTTTTCCATGGCTGTTCGTTTAACAGAACAAAAAGGCGTAAAAATGCTTTCCGAATGTATTGAACCGGTTTTAAACACTATGCATTGTCAATTTGTTATCATGGGGAATGGTGATGGATGGATTCAAAATTATTTTGACTCACTTCCTAAGAAATATCCTGGACAAATTTCCGTTAAAATCGGATTCGATTCCGAAACAGAACACTTGATGGATGCCGGTGCAGATTTCTCTTTGGTTCCGTCTATCTATGAACCGTGCGGTTTAAAACAAATGGTCAGTCAGACATACGGGGCTTTACCGGTCGGACGTTCTACCGGCGGATTAGAAGATACTATTTTAAATTATAATGAATCTTATGGGTTGGGTACAGGATTTAAGTTTCAGGATATTTCATCGCGTGCATTGTATAATACAATTGGATGGGCAAATGCCACTTATTTTGACCGTCCGGAACATATCACGATGATGCAAAAAATGGCAATGAAACAAAATTATTCTTGGGCAAGATCTTCCGGTGATTATAAAAATTTATATCAAAGTATTTCAGGAGTATATTAATGCAAAAAATATCAGTTGCAATTGTTGGGTGGGGTAATGTCGGTCGTGGTTGTAAACGAGCGATAGCTGAATGTTCTGATTTAGTGTTAGCCGGTGTTGTCAGACGTGCCTCTTCTTTAAAATATGATGATCCGGAATTGGAAAATACACTTGTTGTTTCGGATATTACGGAACTGGAGCATGTTGATGTGGCTTTACTTTGTATCCCCTCTAGAGAAGTGCCGGAACGTGTTAAAAAGTATCATGCTCTTGGTATCAATACGGTAGACAGTTATGACGAACACAACAATATTGCTTCATTAAGACGGGAACTGGATATTTCTGCTAAAACAAAAAAAGTAGTTTCTATTATAGGAGCCGGTTGGGATCCGGGTACCGATTCGGCTATTCGGGCAATTATGAAAATTGTTTCTATTACAGGTCATTCTTCTACGACTTTTGGTGGTGAAAAAGGTGGTCGGAGTATGGGACATACCGTGCAAGTTAAACAGATTGAGGGTGTAAAAGATGCTGTAGCTTTAACACTGGCAAACGGTAGGGGTAAACAAAAACGAAAAGTTTATGTTGAATTACAAAAAGATGCTGATTTTGCAACAGTTGAAAAAGCTATTGTAACGGATTCTTATTTTAAAAATGATCCGACAGAGGTTATTGAGGTTAAAAGTATCAATAAATACAATACATTAAATCATTCTGTTTGTCTCGAAAGAACGGGTATGCAGGTAAATCAAAAATATGAGGCCGAAGGAGTTAATCCGGAATTTACGGCAAATATTATGGTTTCTTGTGCCAGAGCTTGTGCATCTGCATATTTAGATGAAGAGTATGGAGCTTATACCTTTATTGAAAGACCTTTGATTGATTATTTACCGGGTGTAACGGTGGATGAGAAATTAGAGGGGTATTAAACTTATAAAAAACCTCCGATTGGAGGTTTTTTTATATCAGAAAAATAGGACTTGTTATGAAAAATATTTTGTTTTTTCTCTGTTGCTTAGGTATGTTTAATGTTTTGCCGGTACAGGCTTCTTGTCTTAATCAGATTAATACACTGGAAACTGAATTTCAAAAATGTCAGGTTGTTTATTCAGAGAATGCAACAACCGCTGATTTAAATAATGCCGTTTATGATGTGGTTGATTGCCGTATTAAAGTTGCTGATAAAATTTTTGATATTTATTATAAACAGTCAAATGAGGTATCTAAAAAGAAGTTTAAAGAATTTATTTCTTTTATTTATGATTATGCCAGACATTTGACATTAGAAAGTGATTATGCACAAAAATATTATACGGGAACGATGTATAATAGTATCGCAATTTCTCATGCTGAAGATATTATTCAAAAAGTTGTTGCTTCTTATTTAAAACAGATGCGGTTTGAATGTAAAGATTCATTAGATGATTAAAATTTATTGATTTTAGAGGCGGGGGATAATAAAAAACGCTCTTAGTGATTAGCTAAGAGCGTTTAAATTAGCCTTTAAAAGCTTTTTTAGATTTTTTCGTGGAATGTTCTGCTAATAACATCCATCTGTTGCTCACGTGTGAGTTTGATGAAGTTAACAGCATAACCTGAAACACGAATGGTTAATTGCGGATATTGTTCCGGATGTTCCATTGCATCTTGAAGTGTTTCACGATTAAGAACGTTCACATTGATGTGTTGTCCTGAATTGCCACAGTAACCATCCAAAAGACTTGTTAAGTTAGAAATTTGAATTTCTTTTGTTTTACCAAGAGAGTTTGGAATAATGGTGAATGTGTTTGAGATACCATCTTGTGCATGTTCAAAAGGTAATTTTGCAACAGAACACAAAGAAGCAACGGCACCGTTTGTATCACGTCCATGCAATGGGTTAGCACCCGGAGCAAAAGGAACTCCTGCTTGACGACCATCCGGTGTTGCACCTGTTTTTTTACCATACACAACATTAGAAGTAATGGTTAAGATAGATTGTGTCGGGATGGCATTGCGGTAAATCGGTAAGCGACGGATTTTATCCATAAATTGTTTAACAACACGACGAGCAATTGAATCAACGCGTTCATCATTGTTACCGTATTTTGGATAATCGCCCTCAATTTCAAAGTTTGTTGCCAAACCGCGTTCATCACGAATGATTTTAACTTTGCTGTGTTTAACGGCAGAAAGTGAATCAACAACAATTGAAAGACCTGCAATACCGCAACCCAATGTTCTGACAACGTCTTTATCATGCAAAGCAAGCATGGATTTTTCATAAGAATATTTATCATGCATGTAGTGAATGATGTTAAGAGCGTTTA
>CALCTR010000024.1 GCA_937906925.1 uncultured Alphaproteobacteria bacterium | reverse complement strand
CCCGCCTGTGTACAAGCTGTACTCAAGGGAGCTAAGTTGCCCCTAGATACCGTTTAAAACGTGATTTAAACATACTGCCGGTGGAACAATTAAAACAGCCTTACCTACTAAAGGAAAAAAAGCGGGCGAGGGCGGTGAGGCGGTTTTTCCACATCGCTTTATTTTTTAACGCGCGTTGTTTTTTAATCTCTTGTTTCAAATAGCTATAACCAACACCTTTTGTCAGAGCGGTTTGCTTTAAAATATCAAAAAACGTTTGGCCCGTTTGGGACTGAATCGTTTCATCACTGTTGGGTTGTTTTCTAAGTAGTTTAACCGTCTCTAACGAACCTTTTAATGCCGCACACATCAAGGGTGTCATGCCGTCTTTATTAACCGCGTTAATCAAAGCTTGATGTGCCAAAAGGGCATGCGTAACGGCTGTATTTTCCGGCACCAAAAGAGCACTGACGTGCAAGGGTGTATGCTGATAAAACCCTTTAGCATTCACATCAGCTCCGTTCTGAAGCAAAAGCAGGGTTACATCTTCATCACCGGTGGCACAGGCATAATGCAAGGCTGTATTATTATTGTTATCTTTTTTATGAATATCAGTCCCAGCCTGAATGAGCTTTTCCGTTGTCAGATAAGCTTCTGTTTTTAAAGAGACGGCTTTCATCAAGAGTGTTACACCATTTTCATCTTGATGATTTAACAACTTTTTGGATGAAATAACCTTTTCTAAAAAGAGGGGGTATGCCGGCAGTTGTCTTATTTTCGGGTCAAAGGTCAGGTCAGAAAGCGTTGTCGGAATTTGTGAAGCAGGTGTTTGTGAAGCAATCGCAAAAAATAAATCTATCACCACCAAATGGCGAGCTTCATCTGCCTCTTTAGAAAAGTTTTTATCCCCTTTACCTGCATACCGTTCGTCCGGATTGAGCGGATGGGTGATAAAATCCACCAACACGTCGGCTTTGTTCATTTCCCGCGTTTTTAAAACGGCATTACTGGTATTGGCAAGGCCGGCCTCATAGGCGTATTTAAGCAACATATCGCCCGCAAGGTTCTGCGTATACGGGTGGGATAAAAAGGCTTTAACAATCGCAAAATCATCACTTTTAAAAACTTGACGCACCAACTTTTTGGCTTGAGAGGGAATTTTGTTATCAACCATGGTGATGGCGGGATAATTGTCTAACGCCCCAAGATTTAATGCCTCTTCAAAAAGCGGAATATTTTTTTCACTAATGGCTCTTTCTAAAACAGTTTGCCCTTTGGCATCTGGTTCATTTAAGTCATACCCCAGCTCGGTTAAAACGGTTAAAATTAAGGGTTTCTCTTTTTCAAATGCAAGGTCTAAAATGCGTTGCACCTCGTCCGGATTTTTTTTAGTCGGATTTTTTTTACCCCATCTCAGTTTTAACAGTTCTGTGATAGAAACAGCATTTCCCCGATGGGCATCAGACTCTATGCGCGCAAGAAAAATAGCTAAATCCTCCGCTTTTAATAAAGAAGATTTATACAACGCGTCAGACGATTTGGCACCGGCTTTTCTCAGTAGATTAAAGCAGTCAAACGCTTTGTCATATTCTGAGCGGTCCGTTAGATTAATCTTTTTTCGTTCGGCTTTTAAAACCGCTTCTGCGACATCTAAAGGCGTTAAACCTTGATTGGAAAAGATGTTTAAATCAACGCCCGCCTTAATCAGTTTTTTAAGCTCTTCCACCTGTTTTTGTTGAATAACTTCAATCAGATGCGGGTCTGAAAATGAAACGGGAGGTATTCCTTTTTCACCAAGGGATAAAAAGTTTTCTGCCGTATGGGGAGAAAGCGGGGTGTTATAAGATGCGTCTTTATTTTTTTTTGCCATAGGTGCCTCCGTTTTTTTGACAAGAAAAGGCTACCACACTTTTAAGGTGATTTCAATAAAAAAAATGCTTTTATGCCCCGAGTTTTAAAAAGATGTGAATCAAGCGTGCCACCAGTGAAAAAATCCCTGTCCAAATAAAAATAATCACCCATAAGCTCATCTTATGCGGAACAAAAAAAACGGGAGAACGCCTGTTTTGGGGCAAGTCTTTTTCTTTTATCATGATTGGACTACTTAATCTCTTTGAGGGCTAAGAGCAACTCTTGATCTGACTGGGAAATCTCTTGATTTTGCTCATTTAAGGCTGAAAGGAGCGTTTCCGCCTCATAGGGCAAGGGGCCTCTGATATTGCCCGCCCCCAGTGAAATCATCCGTTTTTCAATCTTATCTGCCAGCAAATTCAAATCATTTTTAAGTTGCAGAGCCTTTTCCATCTCTGACAATAACTCTTTACGCGATTTTTCCTGAGTGTTTTTAAGCTTGATAAGTTCCGTCTGCGTTTTATCCGCTGCTTGATAAAACTGCTCTATCAAACGAGATAACATCCGATAATTTTCTTTGGTGGCAGAGAGGTGATTATCCAGTACAATGGCATAAATAATGCCCACGATAAGCAAGGCAACAATCAACACATCTAAAAACAACGTTACCGCAACACTACCCCCCAAAACCATCTACGCCTCCGTTTGATTTTCGCTTGTGTGAGAAGGTGTTGTTACACTTTCCTCAGGTTCAGCCCTCTCTCTTGGTGTACGCGGTTGTTTTGTCGGGGCTTTTTTAATCTGAGGCTTTTTTAAACGAAGCGTCTTTTTACCCTCTTCTTGCTCGGTTGTTTCAATGGGGGAAGAGGCCTCTTCTTTCGTTAAATCCAACGGTTCTGTTAAGGTTGATTCTTCTTTTATCTCTAAAGAGGGCGTTTCAAGTTTAGGCATCTCGTCCGCCTCTTCCTCTCTTGTATAATAAGATTGACGCTGTTGCATACTGTTTTGACGCAGTTGTTGCTCATTTTGTAACGCCTGATTTTGCAACCGCATATAATGGTCGGCAAACTGCAAACAGGTTTGTGCCAAAACCAAATCATTTTGCATCAACGCATCTTTATAACCCTGTTGATATTTTTCAAATAACTGCAACGCCGTTCCGCGTAATTTACCGCAAGGGCCGGAACTTTCCAACACTGTGTTGCGGGTAATCAGCCGTTGCGTGCTGCGATTGTTAAAGCGGGGGTTGTTGTTAAACCGTTTTTTTTGTTTCATGAAACCTCAATTATATCTGTTATCCTAAAGTTAGCACACTTATTATCTCAGGGTCAAAAAAAAAGCCACCCTTTATTTTTTAAAAGATGGCTTTACTTTATCAAATATAATTTATTTTTGCAAGTAAAAAATAAATTATTGGCAATTTCCCGTCGTACAAGGCGGTAAAACCTGACCGGCAGGAGCCGGTACAACAATCTGTTGTTGTTGTACAAAAGAGGGTTGTTGTTGCATACGAACGGCTTGTTGACGCACATAAGCCGGTGCTCTTTCAACCATAACAGGTTGATTGACAATAACAGGTTTTTGTACCACAACGGGTTGCTCTACCACAACCGGTTGACGAACGGTTACATCTCTGTTGACCGTAACAGGATATTCAACGGATACCGGATATTGACGAACGACCGGATATTGCACTTTAACAGGTGATTGTTTGTATTCAATACTTGAAATTTTTGACGGGCAATTTTGTCCGGCAACACAGGCAACACCATTTGGAACCGGTGCTGGTTGTGTGGCTTGTACCGGTATAGCGTTAAAGTTTTTGGGTAAAACGGCAACATTTCTGATACCGTTGGTGTAAACAGGATCACCATTTACAACAGGAACGTTTGTCGGCAACGGACGCACTAAGTGCGCAGGAACAGGTTGCGGTGCGGGATATCCGCTCGGCAAAGCTCCTTGGGCAACAACAGGAGGCATCGGCTGAGCAACCGGTTGGGCCGGAATGCTAAACGGACGCGGTTGTTGCACTTGTTGTGCTACCGGTTGTTGTGCGATCGGATTTTTATAAGTGCGTACACTTGTTTTAACGGAATTATCAATGACATCTAACGGGGTGTAGCCATCCATAATCACTTCATTTTGTTTGCTGTAGGTTGTTTCTGTTCTTGTGGCAACAGGAGAGGCATAGCTGTTTAAGCTTACCAAAGCAATGCCTGCCAAGAGGGAGAGTGTTAAGGCTGTTTTTTGCATATATAAATCCTCCAAAAAAAGATTGCACTTATATTGTTACACAATAAAAAATCAAAAGGCAAGTATTATTCTGCAATACCTAAAAGTTTTTTATACTCTTCACGCAAAAATTCCGTTTCGGCACGATCAGCCGGTGTCATTTTGCGTAATCTTAAAATCTGACGCATCACTTTTACGTCAAAACCGTTCCCCTTTGCTTCGGCAAAAATCTCACGCATATCTGCCCCGAGTTCTTTGCGTTCTTCCTCAATTCTTTCAATTCTTTCAATGTAAGAAGCGAGTTTTCCCCCATCAGTTGTAACTGTCATCACGTCAGACATATTTAAATCTCCTTTTTTTTATTAAACAATTTTTTTAACGGATACGGCAATAGCCTTATTCAAATCAGCCTCAGAGCAAAGACCCAATGTAACCGGATTTTGCGGATGGATGTTTTGAATGTTTTTATGTGTTCTTTCTCTGATAGAGGTAATGGTTGCTTTTGTTGTCCGCAAGAGTTTAACAATCTGTGCGTCGGCAATTTCCGGATGGTTTTTAACAATCCAGGCAATACCGGCCGGTCTGTCGCCTCGTTTGGCGTTAGAAAGATAGCGAGAACCCTTGTTTAACAGGCGTTCTACCTCTTCATTTTGATACAATTCAAGACGAGCGTTTTCATCCTTTTCACAGCGTTTAATTTCCTCAGCGGTCAGCTGATTGTTTAAAATCGGGTCAAAACCCATGATGTGAGAGGCAACATCGCCGTCAGCAATGGCTTGAATCTCTAATAAATGCATCCCGCAAAAATCTGCGATTTGCTGAAATGTAAGCCCAGTGTTTTCAACAAGCCAGACAGCCGTAGCTTTTGGCATTAACGGAAGTTTCATTTTAAAACCCTTTCATAGTTGTACGGTTATATTGATTTTTGGGAGTATATCAAAATAATTTTAAAAACACAATAAAAAAAATAACTTGTTTTTTAAAAAAAACGAATGACAAGGCCAAAATATTTTGTTATGCTTTTGAAAAAGGGTTATTTTAATTAAAGTTTAAAAGGAGACAATATGAATATAAAAACTTTTCTTTTTTCAGGCGTTGTGTCTTTGTTGTTTTTAAGTGCTTCTGCCCATGCCGGTCTGTATTTAAGCGGTGGGTTAGGGGCGTCATTTAATGACGGTTCTGTTATAACAAAAGGCTTACGCACCTCTTATGACAATTCACCCGCTTATTCTTTGGCTGTCGGGTATGAATTGCCCTTGTTGTTGACGGATGTACGAGCTGAGGCAGAATATTTAAGGATTCATCCGGATAAAAAAGCAGGCGGTCATATGAGTATGGATGCCTTGATGGTCAACGGATATGCCAATGTTCCACTGGTGCCGTTTGTGGACCCGTATGTCGGCTTGGGTTTGGGTATGACCCGCTTTGAACATGAAAATGCACCGGCATGGCAAGGGATTTTGGGCGTTGAATATGAGTTAACGGTTCTGCCTGTAACAGTTGGGGGCGAATATCGCTACTTTAAGGTAACGGAAGATGGTGGCTCTCGCGGTGAAACAGCCAAATTCCACAGCAACATTTTGATGCTGAAATTTAAGTATGAGTTTTAAATTTTTTTTACACCACCGCCGGTATGTTTAAATCGTGTTTTATACGGTATCTAGGGGCAACTTAGCCCCCTTGAGTACTACTTAGTACACACGCGGGGGCTAACTTGCCTCCTAGCTATCCGCCTAAAACGCGATTTAAACCCGTTCTACGAAAAGCGAGGTTATCAGAGAGAGGGTGAGTGGTGGTGATTCTTGAAAAGTGCGGTTAGAGAAAGTCTAAAACGCGATTTAAACCCGTTCTACGAGCGAAGAGGTTATCTGAGAGTGGGGCGTTCTTAGAAAAGTGAGGTTATCTAATTTCCCTACCTCGTCATGGTGAGGAGGTTGTAAATTCCCTAAAGGGTTCCTTTGAAACTCACAACCGTTTGCTTAAAGCTAACTCGCTATTGTACCAGCATCTTTTAACCCTCCTCAGGCTCCTTTAGAGATCCTGATGTGCATCAGGGTTGATGACGGTTTTTTCTTTGGAGATGACAAGAGTTACTCGTCCCGTCTATGATTAGCCCTGTTTATTGTGGCAGATTTCTCTCTCCGTGTATGGCAGCGGCGATTTTATAGGCTTTAATTCTGGCTCTGGTGATACATCTGGGTTGGTGATTGGCCAGATGGTAGCGTTCAATAATCACAGATTCGCCATCTTGATGAATAACTTCTTCCACGTTATAACGTTGACCGCTGGTTAAGTTGCCCAGGGCATCAATCGCCATCCAGTTAGCAGAAGCCTGAAACTTATTCTCATAGGCAAAAAGCAACTGACTGGCCGCTAAATACCCTTGATATTCGTCCGCTGATTTACAGGCAAGAGCCTCTATCATCCTTCGGGTAGCGACCATATAGGGCGTTTCCCCCGCGTTATTGGTTACAAACGGGTTGGGTTGACAAAGAGATAACACTTTGGCTGTATCTAAAATCAGAGCCTTCATTGTTTCAGGATTGCTGATAAAGCTGATGCGTATTGTATGGTTAAAAACGCGGATGCTTTGTTTGCCGGCGGTTAAGTGCAACAATGTGTTGCCTTTTTGTGATTTAAGTGAGGCGTTCGCACCTTTTTTTAATAAACCCTGTATTTTTAATGAAATTTCTCTGATATTCAGATAGTTCGCTTCTTCAAGTTCGTTTAATGAAGCTAAAAATTGTGCGTCAATTTCTCTTAAGGGGGCTTTTTTAGGTGTTTCTTGTGTCATATTATCCTCTGTTATTTTGAAAAAAAGGCATTTTATTCTTTTTTTTAATAAAAGTCAAACGCTTTTTTCTTTTTTGGGTGTTTTTTAGCTCCGCCATCAAAAAGGAAAAAACATAAAAATATACATTTTTTTTTGAAAAAAAATCATTTTTATGGTATAATGGGTTTGTAACGATACATAAGGGGGTCGCCCATGGGCATTTTTGATACGTTAAAAGATTATATCTTGCTGTCGGCAAAAGAAAGAGCAAACAAAGCGGATGAAAAGGGCTATCGTCCCTTGTATCATGCCATCAATGAGGCAGACGCAGACGGTTTTGCCGATTTAATAGCAGATGGGGCGGATGTTAATTTTACCCTGCCGGAGGGAAAGACCTTTGGTGAATATTTGATAGAAAACGGCTCACCCGATATGGTCAAACAGGCACTGGATGCCGGTTTAAAGTTAAATCTAAAGGCGGGGGAAAAGCCGGATTTAGCCCTTGTAGCCGAAAAGAGAAAAAATACGGACATTCTTAATTTGTTGTTAGATAAAGGGGTTGATTTTTCACAAACAAAAACCTGTTTAGAAATCGCTATGGAGGCTGACGATAAAGCCCTTTTTGATAAGATGATTGCTAAAGGGATTAGCCCCAATACCATGTCTTTAAGAGGGGAGAAAGGTGTGGTATATAGCGGGTTTATGAATATGGTTAGAACCAATTATACGGGGGAAACGCTTTTAGAATATGCCTTAGAAAAGTATCCGCAATATTTAACGCCGTTGTTAGAGGCCGGTGCCGATATCAACGCTGAGGGCAGAGATAACAAAACCTTGCTCCATCGTTTGGCTAAAGAGGGAAAGTTAAAAGAGCTTCAAGACTGTTTAAAATATCAGCCGGATTTTAATAAACAAGATAAATGGGGGTACAGGGCTTTAGATTATGCGTTACAAGGCTCTACACCCCAGCATCAGGAGATGGCTCAACTTCTGATAGCCCAAGGGGCTGATATCAATCAGACAATGGATGTTAAAACCGGCTTTTTCTCAAGAGAAACAAGGCTCAGTTATGAATACACCAAAGCTCTGGCCGTTGGAGATGAAAAGATGAAAGAAATCACCTTGTTAAATGGTGGAGCTAAAATAAATGATATTTTAAGTATAGAAGATGTCTTTTATATTGCCAGAGAAGAAGAGGATATCTTTTTTATACAAAACTTTTTTAAAAACAAAGGGCATTCCCTGACTGAAGAAGAGGCAAAAAAGTTTTGCTCTGATGCGGACTTTTATCTTCAGATGCTTAAAAAGGCCGGTTTGAATAAAAAGGATTTGGCTGCCGATGCAAAAGAGGTAAAAACCTTGTTGGATACACCTTTAAAATGTCAAAAAATCAAAGACTTAATGATAAGCGGAAAAATTAGTCCCGATACACAAGGCTTGTTGTTAGGTGCGGTTGAAAACAGCAATATAGAGATGGTTGACTTTTTGCTTTCTCAAGAGAAAAAACCAGATGTCCGTCCGGTCTTTGATACCGCTCTTGAACAGAAAAATACCGCCCTTATCAGCCGTTTGTTAGAGGGGTCAACAGATGATTTAAATGATGAGCATTCGGTATGGGTAAAAGCCATGTCTTTTGCGATTAAAAATAACAATGAAGAGATTTTTTCAAAATCGCTTGATTTTTTAAAAAAAGCAGATGAAGACAGACCGTCTCGGATAGATTTGTTTTCATTAGAGCTAAGAGCTGAGGCAAAAAAAACGATTAAGTCAGACCAGCTTTTGTCAGAGGCAATAAATTATAAGAGGGATGACTTTGCCTTGCGTCTGATAGAGGCTAAGGTCGGGGAGTATCAGTCTAAAGAGCTTGTTCAGCAAGCGTTGGCAATCAATAATGAAGAAATAACCAAAGCTATCCTTCAAAAAACAAGTTTTGATGTTTTAAGAGATATTCAAGAAAAATCGGATAACCCTCTGTTTTTAAAAATCATTTCTGAGCGGTTGGAAAAAGGAAATGTAAGTGATTACTCTTTTTTACAGGATAAAGAGGGGGTTGTCCCGCTTATTTATGAAGCGATGCAAAAAAAAGACCAACCCTTGGCTGATAAATTAATTGACACGTTTATTGAAAAGGATATTTCCAATTCGGCTGAAACCAAAAAGGTTATGTCCGTTCTTCTTTCCCATCGGCAAACGGATACAGCTATTAAAGTTTATGAGGCTTATTTAAAAAAAGAGGAAAAAATGGTTTCTCCTTCCCTTTTGGGTGCGACGATGGAAAAAGCCATTCAGAATAATGATTATAAAATGGTGGATTATCTCATCAAAAAAGGCACGGCACATGCTAAAAATACACATATGCAGTCTGCTCCTTTAGGATATGCCATTCTTTGCAAAAATTTTGATATGGCTGAAAAATTGCTTAAACATCCTCAATACAAGGGTGAGAATTATCATGAGTCTGTATATGCTGACGGCCGGCGGGACATAGATATCCTTTTTAGTGCCATGAATGATAAGAGTCTGACACCATCTGAAAGAAACAGATGTAAAAAAATGTTTAATTACTTAGGTAAAAAAGAAAAATTCTATGGTGATAATATCCCGACGGATAAAGAGCTTAGAGAGCGTGCAGAAAACAATGCCCTCAGTACCGATACGGCTATAGCCCGCCGGTCGGCTATAAAACCGGATAAAGAACCCTCTATCGTAGAGGTAGAAGATGGGGCTGTAGAGGTTGCTGAAGATATTGTCAACGGTGATGTTTTGGGGGCAACCAAAAGTTTGGGTGTTACGGTTTATCGGGCGGTAACTCTGCCGGTAAATACCGCGACGGAAATTGTAATCGGTTCTCCTGTTTTGGGTGATATTAAAACAGACGGGGATGAAGAAAAAGAGGCTAAATATATCGCTTTACGCCAACAAGAGATTAAAGAAATAGGAGAGATGTATTATAAAGAATATAAAAAAGAGGCAGATAAAGAGAAAGCCCTTATCCACAAAAAAGTTATAGATGAGTATAATCAGCTAAAAGAATGGGTAAGGGAGGATATGGCGGATGATAAAAAAGAACAAGACGCCCAAAAAGCACAAGAAGCTAAAAACACTCCTGAGGCACAAAAACCGCAGGAGGTAACACCGCAAGAGACATCATCTCCTGAGGCACAAACAGAACCCGCAACGTCAAAAGTCAATCAAATTTTGCAAACGAGTGGGCAAAACATTACCGTAAAATCGGATGAAACGGCAAAAGTTGCTCTGACTAAAAATGAGAGATAATCCCTTTTGTTTGATTGAAAAATACATTGACAAAAGCTTGCCATTATGTTAAACTACACCTCTTTTTGATGATGAGGTATGTATGACAAAAACAATCGCAGAGTTTAAAGAATATTTTTATTGGCAATATGTAGAGTATATAGAAAGGGATTTTGTAGCCCGTCAACGCCAAGATAAACAGGCACAGGTGCATCATGTGTCTAAAGAGGTTTTTACCGATTTGATGCTCAAGGCCGTTTCTGACTATATTCGCAAAGATGCACCTGAAACAGGTGAGATGAGCGAGGACGCTTTGGATGTTTTTGACCATATTAAAAAGTTTAGACGTGATTTTTTAAATCCCGCATCAAAAATTACGGTTGTGGATATTTATGAGGAATTGCAAGCTTTTTCTCAAAGAACACAAAAGTTTTTAGACCTGCTTTCCCATTGGCACAAAGAAACGGATGCCCAAGTCCTTTTACAACAGGGGATTAACGTTGATTCAATAAAAAATAATGAGGGTAAACCTTTGTTAACTTTGGCGATAGAGCGGGGTTGTTTCGGCTTGGTAGATATGTTGCTCATCTATAAGGCAGATGTCAATAAACGCGATATCTGGGGTAAAACACCTTTGCATGCCGCCTTATCAATAAACAAGTACCCTTTAACTGTTTTTAAACAAAAAGTGGTAGAACGCTTAATTGTGATAGGGGCAGATACGCAAAATCTGGATAATCATGGGACATCGGCTCTGGGTCTTGCTATGAAATTACAAGATAAAAATATGGTTGATTTTCTCTTTTCTATCGGTGAAAAGCCAACCGGCAGTATTTATAATGTTCCGATTTTAAATTATCTTGTCAAAAATAAAGAGTATGATTTTTTTATGCCGGCGTTAAACGTTAAGGGGATTGATATTGAAACACGAGATGAATATGGCAATACGCCCTTGTTAAATGCGTGTGAAATTGAAAAAATCGGCCATTGTTATGCCGAACCGTTGTTAAAATCAGGGGCGAACGTTAACGCACAAAATCAATGTGGGCAAACGCCGTTAATGCTTGCCTATTATGCTGGTAATTTAGATGTTTTTAAGGCTATTTTAAATACGGGTAAAGCAGATTTGACGCTTCAAGATAATTTAAATAGAAGCATTTCTTGCATTTTAGAGGATGCTGATGGATATAACGCAGCACCGTTTAAACAACTGTTAAACAGGCCTATATTGATAGCAAAAGCACCGACAACAGAACAGGGCTATCTAAATTGGTTACGGCCTAATGTTTTATCTGTTAATGACCAAGATAATCAAGGGTATATCAATTGGTTACGCTCTAATGCATCTGATAGACAAAATTCTTAAAAAGTTTGTTGTTTAAAAAGAGCTTGTCAGCCAAAAAACCAGACATCCAGCTTAAAAAAAACACCTGTCATTCCACCGACAGAAGTTCTCCTTTAAGTTAAAAGGGTACGCCCAACGGGGGGTGTGTCCTTTTTTGCCACCTGTCAAACACAGATAGAAAAAATCGGTAACCCCTCCTTATTTGGGTGCGTATTAAATAGGGCAGTTGTGTGAGCAAAAGTTGTTTGGTATCTCAAATGCCTAAAACAAAAAAAGCGTTAGAAGGAAAGCCCCTACTAACGCTTTTTGCCTAAAATTCATCAGGTCTAGTCTTTAATGACCTCTTCCATTCTGGCTTTTACCCCGCGTGGGTCCTTAATGTTGGGAAAAAGAACCTTGCTTGTCCCGACGCCTGAGAACCACAAAGAGCCATATCCCAATATTCTGCCGAGGATAGATTGTTTGATTTCAACCGATTCAATGCGGGCAATTTTAAGCTCATCTGTATGGACGCTGACAACACCCGTTCTACAAACAACCCGTTTGGTGGTAATAGCCATTTCTATGGTTAAAATTCTTAAATAAGCCACAATCGCGGATAAGAAAAAGATACTGGTCGGGATGCCAAAGATAATACCGGCAACGAGCTTGTTATTTTCACTGTATTTGACCAATAAAACAAGTGTGCAAAGAGATAAAATTAAACAAAGCACGACAACCGAATAGTTAATCCAGTGCAGTTTTGCCGTTTCTTTAATTTGTTCATCTTTTGAAAGTGTTTGTTGAATATAAGACATGTTCGCCTCCTTTTATAAATACCTTTTATTATTATACCTTATTTTTACAAGGGCGTCAATTTTTTTATGCATAAAAAAGGAAAATTTAAAATTTTCTTTACGATTTTTTAAAAATATGCTATAATGGAAGCATCAAGATAAAATAAGGAGGGGACCATGGCAAGAATAAAAGCACCGGAGCGGCACAATAATCCCGGCTCTATTTCACTGAGAGGTAAATTGATTCACTATCCGACATTGGAGCGAGGGTATATCGCCTTGAACTCCTTGTTGCTTAGAAGATATAACAAATTAACACCGCTTCAAATTTTTAAAAAATATGCACCGGAATATTATAGAGATAAAAACGGTCGGTTAAGAAAAACGGGCAATAATCCGCTTAACTATGCAAAGATTGTTGTTGCTGAAATGCAAAAACAAGGCTTTAATGTAGATATCAATTCGGTGATGGATTTTACAGACCCTAAAATCAGAGGCGCTTTTTGTGTCGGTATTTCACAAGGGGAGAGTTCCAAAATTTTGGGCCCTTATCCGACTGAAAAAGAAAATATTGCTTATGTTCGCCAGATAGCCGAAGACTTCTCTTTGTCAAAAGAGGCTAAATTAACCAAATTAAAAACAAGAGATGTTGTATCTGGTCGGTTAGTTAAATCAGATGATAATAAAACCAAAAAACGGGCATTTATGGCTAAATTAAGAGA
Organism: uncultured Alphaproteobacteria bacterium; assembly: GCA_937906925.1. GTDB lineage: Bacteria > Pseudomonadota > Alphaproteobacteria > CAAHEQ01 > UBA3637 > RGIG4140. Next base: position 4,438 of record CALCTR010000024.1, on the reverse strand, counting down.
CTTTGAAAAAGCGGTTGATTTAAGAGATATCCCTCAAGATACCCGCTTGGCTGAAGCAAAAACCTTACCGGATCAAAAGGCACAAGTTACTCGTAAACGAGCAAAAAGTACGCGTCCGACTGCCAGAAATAATTATAATAATCCGGGACAACTTTGTTCTCTAAGAACTCGCAGACCCATCAAATATAGCTCTTTAGAAAAAGGGTATGAGGCGTTGGCTGACTGCTTAAAAAAATCATACAGCAATTTAACCTGTCAAGAGATATGGAAAAAATTTACCGGTCTTAAAAGAGCGGACGGTGATAAATTGATGAAAGTGTTAAAAGAGCAGGGGGTTATCGTTTCTAAAGAGACAAAACTTGATTTAAAAGACCCCAGAATGTTGGCCTCTTTAACCTATGCGGTGGCAACGCTTAGAAGCGGTGGCAAGCCTTTAGGCGGTGAAATTGAAGCACGCGAATGTATCGCCAGTGCGTTGGGTGTGGATATGAATAAAATGCGGATGGCTGAGAATGCACCGGCTCCCGATCATTTAAGACAAAATGCCGAGCCTGTCCACGCAAGTGGCAAAGTGCCACTGTCCATTCCTGCTAAAGAACGCACCTAAAGCGACCTTTAACCATAAAAAAAGAGCGATTTTACCGCTCTTTTTTTGTAAGGTGAGAGTTAGCTTTTTTGTCTATCTTGTTTTTGAGATAAAATCCGCTCCATTGACGCACTTTTATTCATGGGAGCTGTTTGCCCCATTTTTTCTAATAAAATATGTGATTTAAAGCTGGTCATACCATCGTGGAAATAAGGCACTTTTTCGCCTGTTTTAAAATAATGGATACAGTCCGTGATTTTTGTTTCTAACTTTTTGTTGGCCGGAAAGTCAAAAACCGTTTCTTTTCCGGTTGCATCAACCACAATACAGCTGTCTTTACCGTCTTTATCAAAAATAACGCTGACGCTTTGTTTTTGCCCACCTTTATAGAAAAAGAAGGCAAACCCGCGATGACGCATTGGCATTTTAAAATCGGAATAAATGTTTAAAAAAGATTTGTTGCCGTTTGCGGTTTCAATCAGATATTTAAACCGTTGAGCCAAACAGCGTTTGTCAATTTCCGGATCCGGATAATAAATGTTTTTAACCGTTTTGATAGATTTAATATCCTGTACCAACATATTATTAAAACATAAGTCCCAAACGTGATAAAGCTCTTCATAAACGCCGATATCACTAAATCTGCGGGGGTCTTTAGATTTATCTTTGCCATAAATAACATTGGCTTGTCTGAGTTTATAGCCTTGTGCTTCAAGATGTTTAACCTGTGATTGAAAAACATCTAAGGCTTTAGAAGCTCTTAAAATATAATCCACCACAATACGAGCCTCAGGATCCATCACTTTAAAAAGGTCTTGATATTCTTTTTGGGTAAGACACATCGGTTTTTCGCAAAAAATATTTTTAATCCCGTTCTGGGCCAGCTCTTTTAATACGCCAAAATGCGTAACCGAGTTGGAGGCAATAAAACCGGCCGTAACTTTATGATCTTTGGGTAAATCTTTAAAAGAAGTGTAAACTTTTTGTGAGGCGTTTGGCTCTTTTCTTGGATGCGGGTCTACAACATAGATTTTGGATATCTCTTTATTTTTTGCTAAAAACCGATAGAGCAGGGACCCCATATATCCGTGTCCAAAAAGCACAACTTCCATCTTAAATCTCCTTTTTTATTCTAAACTGTCTTATTATATCATAATATTACAAAATTGTCAATATTTTTTATAAAACGAAAAATATTTGCCTTTTATGCAAAAAAACATGCGTCATTTAAGAAAAACCGTCATCCTCTCTTTTTCTCGTCATGCTGAGGTCGCTCAGGATGATAAGAACGGTCTTGACAGACAAAAAAAATCCCTGCGGTTTGGCAGGGATTTTTGCATAAAGCTGTTTTTAATAAGTGTTCTTAAAAAACTCAATAAATTTGGTATATCCAAAGGCTGAAAGTTGTGTTTTTTGAAACTTAGCATTATTGTTTCTAAAGGCAACCAACACTCGTTTCCCCTCCTGACGCAAGGCGTTAACTTTAGCCAAAGCTTCAGCCATTTTTTCTTCTGAAACACCTTGTTCAATCAATACGGCAATACCTTCATCTGCCTCAGTGAGTTTTATTTTGTTGTCTATAATAACGGTAACAATTCGCTCCAACCCGATAGAAAAACCACAGGCCGGCACATTTTTACCCAGATATTTGCCAATCATTTTATCGTACCGACCACCGCCGGCTACGGAGAGATGAAACGCATCCAATCCAACCTCAAAAATCGGGCCGGTATAATACCCCATGCCACGAACCAATGTCGGGTCAAAAACCAAGTGGGCATTTTCAGGTAAAGAGGCTGAAACCATTTTAATAATATATTCTAGATTTTCAAGCGTATTTTCTTCTATATAATCGGTAACCCCTTTTTGACGCAAAAAGTCCGGATTTCTCAGTTCGTCCGTATTTTCAAAGAAGGAGCAGTAGCTGTCTACACTCTCAGGGGCAATCTGTTCTTCCAACAGCATTTGTTTAACACCCTCTAAGCCCACCTTATCCATTTTATCCAAAATGATAAAGACGGTATCTAATTTATCCTCAGGCATATGACAGGCAAGAGCCATAGCTTTTAACAAGCGTCTGTCGTTAATGCGAATGGTAAATCCCCCTAAATTTAAAGAGGAGAGCATACCGGCCGTTGCCAAAATCAGCTCTATTTCGGCCAAAGCCGTATCATCCCCCAAAATATCAATATCGCATTGTGTAAATTGTCTAAACCGGCCCTTTTGTGGTCTGTCAGCTCTAAAAGAGGGACCGATTTGCATCGCCTTAAACGGATAAGGTAACTTATTGGCATTATTGGCATAAAAACGAGCCAACGGAACGGTTAAATCATATCTTAACGCACTGTCTACCAAGGCATCTAATCCTTGTGTAGCCGATTCGGAGAGTTTTTCCCCACGTTTTAAAATTTTAAAAATGAGCTGTTCATTTTCACCACCGTCTTTACCGCTTAAGTTTTCAATATGCTCAATAACAGGTGTTTCAATTAAAGAAAAACCAAAGTTGCGATAAGTGTCTTTAATCTTACGCATGACAAATTCACGAATTTCCATATCTGACGGCAAATATTCGGGCATACCTTTAACAGGTGTTTTAATAAAGCTCATTTTATCCTCTTGTTAAAAAAGTTAAAAAATCTGAGAGCCACTATATCAAAATCTTATTTTTTCGTCAAGGGATATTTGATTTTAAGGCGGATTTTAGCATTTGATTTGTTTTAAAATATTGACAAAATATTTTTTTTATGCCATAATAACCTGCTTTTTTTAATTTACGGAGGAACTTTATGTTAAGCATTATTCAAGAACACATCAAGGCACAAAAAGATATTAACGCTTACGATATTAAGGGTAATACCTTGTTGCATCAAGCAGTTAAAAGAGGGGATAAAGAGGCTGTTTCTTTTTTGCTTGAAAATGGTGCCGTTCAAAAGGCAAATAAAGCAGGTGAAACACCGTTATTTGTGCTTTCTGACACAGTTTGTGATGTTGAAATTGCTCGCCTCTTGTTAGAAAAAGAGCCGTTTGGCATTTATGATACGGATTCTGAAAAAACAACCCCTTTGATGCAAGCATCCGCTCATGGTTATTTGGATTTGGTTCGTTTTTTTGTTGAAAAGGGTATGGATGTCAATGATAAAAACAGTCAGGGTGAAACAGCTTTAACTATCGCCTGTGATGCCACCCAAACTGCGGTTGTTCGCTATTTGTTGGAGCAAAAAGCCAATACGGAAATGGTGGATGCCGTTTGGGGTAGAACACTTTTTAATCAAGCGATTGTTGATGGGAATAAAGAGCTTGTTACCGTGTTGTTAGAGGGGGGAGTTGCACCTGGCGGTCCCAAAGAGGGCAAGGGATATATTTGTCCGCCACTGGTGCTCGCCTGTTTGTTGGAACAGTATGAAATTGCCGGCATTTTGTTAGATAACGGGGCAGATCCTAATCAAAGTGATGTGGTAGAAGATTGCACCCCATTAGTTGCAACGATAGATAAATTATTATCCGGCACGTCTAAAAATAAACTTAAGGCCTATAATATGATTCGGACTTTGGTGCAAAAAGGTGCTGACCCCTTACCGATAAAAGAGCGGTATAACGATATTTTGCATGAAACAAAGCTTTTTAACCTGCATCGTCAAAAAAAATGTGTCGCAAAAGAAAACTCCTTCGTATCAGATGCGGTTGACGCTTTGTCTCCCTCTGTGCAAAAAACCTGTATTGTTCGGGCTAAACCCGTTATTAACTTAAGTGATATGACCGACCGCGACGAACGGAGCGACCGCTAAACCATACGCCCAGCATCTTTCAACGCCCCACCACGCCACACCGCACCCACGCCAACCACGCCACACC
>CALCTR010000023.1 GCA_937906925.1 uncultured Alphaproteobacteria bacterium | reverse complement strand
CATATGGAAATTATTCAGGAACGCCTCAGTCGCGAGTTTAATCTTGACCTGATTACAACAGCCCCCTCTGTTGCTTATAACGTCCATTTAACAAATGGAACAACTCTTACTATGCATAATCCTGCTGATATGCCGGATCCCTCTTCCATTTCTTTTATTGAAGAGCCCTGGGTAAAAGCAAGTATTTTAACACCGGATGAATATCTGGGTGGCATTTTACAATTATGCACAGAACGACGTGGTGTGCAAAAAGATTTAACATACGTTGGCAACAGAGCCATGGTTGTTTATCATTTGCCATTAAATGAAATCGTTTTTGATTTTTATGACAGATTAAAATCCATTTCCAGAGGATATGCGAGTTTTGATTATGAGGTTTCCGATTATGAAAAAAGCGACCTTGTTCGTGTAAATATCATGGTACATGGCGAACAAGTAGACGCCTTAGCCTTTTTAGCCCATAGATCTCAAGCAGAGCGTCGCGGCAGACAGATATGTGAACGATTAAAAACGCTCATTCCACGACACCAATTTAAAATTCCTATTCAGGCAAGTATTGGCGGAAAAATTATTGCAAGAGAAGATATTTCAGCCTATAGAAAAGACGTTACGGCAAAATGTTACGGTGGTGATATAACCAGAAAAAGAAAACTTCTTGAAAAACAAAAAGAGGGGAAGAAAAGAATGCGTCAATTCGGTAATGTAGAAATACCACAAACCGCCTTTATTAACGCCCTCAAAATCGGTGATGAGTAATTTTATATAAAAAATCTTATTAACCCGTCTTTTTTTACAGAAAATAAGCACGCAAACCCTTGACTTTTGCGTGCTTACATACTATTTAATATACATCATAACTTAAAAAAACGAAAGGATGTATCAATCATGAATTTTAAACCGTTGCTTGATCGTGTTGTTGTCAAACGCACACAAGAAGAAAATAGAACCGCTGGTGGCATTATCATTCCAGATACCGCGAAAGAAAAACCATCTCAAGGTGTTGTTACAGCTATTGGCCCCGGTGGACGCGATGAAAGGGGAAATCTTATTCCCATGACTTTAAAAGAAGGGGATAAAGTCCTATTTAGTAAATGGTCCGGCACAGAAGTTAAAATTAACGGCGAAGACTTATTGATTATGAAAGAATCCGACATTCTCGGTGTTTTAGAATAAGAAAAGGAATTTATTATGTCAGCAAAAGAAATTAAATTTGGAACAGATGCCCGCTCAAAAATGTTGCGTGGCGTTGATATTTTAGCAGATACAGTCAAGGTTACATTAGGTCCTAAAGGTCGCAATGTTGTTCTTGGAAAATCTTACGGAGCTCCCAAAATTACAAAAGATGGTGTTTCCGTCGCCAAAGAAATTGAACTTTCAGATAAATTTGAAAATATGGGTGCTCAAATGGTCCGCGAAGTCGCCTCAAAATCAGCAGACGTCGCAGGTGATGGTACCACAACCGCTACCGTTTTAGCTCAAGCAATCATTCGTGAAGGATGTAAAGCCGTTGCAGCCGGTATGAATCCGATGGACTTAAAACGCGGTATTGACACTGCTGTTAACGCTGTTGTAGAAGATATCAAATCTCGCTCTAAAAAAGTTTCAACTTCCGCAGAGATTGCCCAAATTGGTACAATTTCAGCTAACGGTGATTCCTCTATCGGTAACTACATTGCACAAGCTATGGAAAAAGTCGGTAACGAAGGAGTCATTACTGTTGAAGATGCCAAAGGCATGGAAACAGAACTGGATGTTGTAGAAGGTATGCAATTTGACAGAGGTTATCTCTCTCCCTACTTTATCACAAATCCGGAAAAAATGACTGTAGAATTGGAAAACCCGTATATTTTAATCAACGAAGCAAAACTTTCCAATTTACAATCTCTTATTCCTGTATTAGAAGCAGTTGTTCAAACAGGTCGTCCTTTGTTGATTATTGCTGAAGATATTGAGGGCGAAGCTCTTGCCACATTGGTTGTTAACAAACTGCGTGGCGGATTAAAAATTGCTGCCGTTAAAGCACCGGGATTTGGCGACAGACGTAAAGCTATTTTAGAAGATATCGCCATCCTCACAAACGGCCAAGTTGTTTCTGCTGATCTTGGTATGAAATTAGAGGATGTCAATTTGACGCATCTTGGTACAGCAAAATCCGTTACCATCACAAAAGAGGATACAACCATTGTTGATGGTGCTGGTGATAAAGCTGCTATTTTAGCACGTGTTCATCAAATCAGACAGCAGATTGAAGAAACATCATCTGATTATGACCGTGAAAAATTACAAGAACGCCTCGGTAAACTTTCCGGTGGTGTTGCAGTCATTAAAGTCGGCGGTGCTTCAGAATTAGAGGTTAAAGAGAAAAAAGACCGTGTTGATGACGCATTACATGCAACAAGAGCAGCCGTAAAAGAGGGTATTGTCCCTGGCGGTGGTACTGCTCTTTTATACGCAACAAAAGTTTTAGATACTCTTGTTCCACAAAATGATGACCAACGTGTCGGTATTGATATTATCAGAAAAGCACTTCAAGCCCCTATTCGTCAAATTGCTCAAAATGCTGCGGTTGACGGATCTGTTATTGTTGGAAAATTGCTTGAAAAATACGAAACAACAATCGGTTATGATGCTCAAAATGGGCAATATACAGACATGTTCCAATCTGGTATTATTGACCCGACAAAGGTTGTTCGCACAGCTTTAGAGGGTGCCTCATCAATCGGAGGACTACTTATCACAACAGAAGCCATGGTTGCTGATAAACCGGAAGAAAAATGCTCTTGTGATCACGCAGGTGCCGGTATGCCGGGTATGGGTGGCATGGGCGGTATGTACTAAGTACTGCACAAAACAAAAAACCCCGTCTTCAAACGGGGTTTTTTATATCTAAAAACTATGGGGCAGAAAATATATACATCTTCTTTTTTCTATCATAAACAAATGTCTCCGTGCCAAAATAATCCCATTTTATGGTAATAAGTTCATTGGGAATATATGATAAAACTTTTGCCTCATCTTTTGATTGCAAACGTTGGACTTTGGTACCCATCTCATCAAACATTAAATAATCTCGCCAATTACTGTGTTGCGTCCATAAAACCTCTCTACCTGGCAACGGACAAATAGTTAAATACTCTTCTTTTTGTTTTTCTAAAAAAGCATTAGGATATACTTTTAAAAATGCTTTTAAAGCTTCACAATAATTAAACCCCTTTTCATTTGGACTATAATTTATTTTGTTATAAAGAGCTTTTTGAACGGTACTAACAACTCTTATACAAGCCAAATTATTTACAGATAATTCCCCAAGCCCTCTAAAAACAACCAGAGCTTTTTCTGTTTTTATTTTGGCAATTTGAGCACCATTTAAAATCATTTGAATCCAAAAATCATAATCCTCAGCACACCGATATTTTTCATTATAACTAATTTTATGCTTTACAACAAAATCTCGTCTGAAAATATTACCAACATTACCTAAATGATTACCTTCCATAAAATCATATGCAGGGTAATGCCAACCAAAAGTCCAAGGTTTTTCTAAAGGGTTCTCTTTATTCTCCCAATAACCACTTTTCACAGGAATACCCAGATCAACTGTCGGATTTTGCTCCATAAAAGATACTTCTTCTTCCAACATATCCGGCATTGCATAGTCATCACTATCCATAACAACTATATACTTGCCCTTAGCAAATAAATTACCGGTATTTCTAGCTGCGCTCACACCCTTATTAGTATCATGTTTTATAATTGTAAATTTATCCGGATATAGTGCTTTATATTTTTTTAAAACAGCCTGCGTTTTATCTGAGGAAGCATCATCTACAACAACAATTTCAAAATCCTGATATGTCTGTGTAAATAAAGAATCTAATAAACGCGGCAAAAAATAAGCTCTGTTATATGTTGGTATAACAATAGAAACTTTAGGGGTAGACTGCTTATAAAAAAAAGAAAATACACTCCCACCAATTAAAAAACATCCTAATAAACACAAACAAATTATTCTTTTATTTTTTGACATATAAAACTCTCTTGTTTTTATCCTAATAAAAGAGTTTTATCCCATTTTACACACTTTTACAAGAAATTTATAAGCATTTTATTTTCTGGTGTTTTTTTGTTTATTAAGCCATGCATTAAAAACACCCATTTTATCCATACTTCTATGGGCAGTTAATGTAAAAATTTTATATTCTACAAAATCCCTAAAAGCTTTATCGCCTTTTTTCTTTCTTAAACTTTTGCTGTTTGTCGGTCTATTTTTATCATCAACTAAGCTATCTTGAATCGTTGTAATTAAAACAGAAACTGGATCTAAAAATTCAGATTCATTAACAATTTCATCCAATAAATCCAAATCATCCAATTTTAAATACATAGCTGAAATCTTTTTAGACACAGCATCATCTTTGGATGTATTCCAAAACTTATCCACCATTTTACAAAAGAGTTCTTTTTTTATTTCTCGTGAAACAAAACACCTTTCCGGTATTAGATCAGAAGAATCTAACTCTTCAACAAACTCTAAATCCAAAAGTGCTAATCTAACCTTAATATTTTTATCAATCGTTCTGATAACAGAATTATAATCTGCGGCATTTTCATTTTGTGAAATACGTTTAAAATAAGAATCACGTTCTTCCTGAGAAAATTTTAAAAACTGAAAAATATCAATTAACCAACCTTTTTCATTTAAAAAATCTTCCAAATTTTTTTGAACCTGTTCCGGCATTGACCTGTCTTTTATCTGCTTCATATTTTCAACAAAAAAAGTTGCCAACTCCCGTTCTTGCTGTCTATCAATAATATCTGAGAGGTCTGAATATCCTTTTTCAGCTACTTTTAAAAATTCAGTTGATAACACAGGTTCTATGCCACAAAAATCATCTTCAAGAAACATGGATAAAGCATGATTTAAAACAAATTTATTTTTAGTATGCTCTACAATGTTTTTAATTCCTTCTTTATACTCAGCAGGTGTTTGGCTTTTATTGTTTTGTCTCAACTTGGCAAAAAATCTTGTCAAGATTTTATCATGTTGATAAACACCGGCAAAAATATCAAAATCTTCACCAGACATGTGTGTGGCTAATTGAACTAAATTATCTTGATATCCCTCATGTTGCAAATTATTAAAAAACCTATAAACAGCTGTTTGAAAAATCGTTAGCCGTCGTATTTTTAACAACAGGTTATACGTTGCTTCATCAGTATTTTTTGTTGCTTTTTCTTTAAGAGATAACAACGACGGCAACAATAATTTTTCTACCTCATTTAACTGCCCGAATTTTTCATCTAAAAGTGCCTCTACATCTTGTTTTGTAAGACGCAAACAGGCTTTTTTAAGTTCCAAGATATCTTTTTCTTCTTCTATCGTACAACCTGCAATCAAAGCTGATTTAAAAAAGTCTATTCGTCTTTTTTGTTCTTCTTCATTAAACGCTTTAAACTGTGCGTATGAATCAGCAAAAAAAGCCTCTGTTTTTTTACTTGTATTTTTCAAAAAGAGGCTCAAAAAGAAATGATAACTTTTCGGATTGTTATTTTTTTCATTCTGTGAATTTAATAAATAATCTAAATCTTTCTTTGTTAAGGACGCACAAAAATTTTTTAATTCTTTTAAAGCAACTTCATCTTGTATATTATCAAAAAATGATGTCGTCAACGCGATTAATTTTTGTTTTTTGCCTTCGTACTTATATAAAATAACTTCGGTTAAAGCCTTTTCAAAGGAATTTTCATCCCCCTCTTCTTGCAACAAAATATATTTATTGATAAACACGCTGACAGGGCTATCTTTTGGTAATCCTCTAAATTTCTTAAAGACAGATTTATCCAAAGACTCTATAGATTCTTTTAAAATTCTAACTTTTGCTGAATTCTCCGTATCAGCATAAAAATCAGCAAAAGCCGACATAAAATTTTTATGTTGAACTTCTTTTTCGGATAAAACGGCTTTATTTTCACTTGGCTGTTTTAATTTTTTTTTATTTTTTTTGCTGCGTTCTAATAATTCTTCCTGCTCTATTAAAGCAAGTGCATTTAAAATATTATTTGAAACAGCCGACAGCGATTTAACTAACGAAGTATGATAAACTTTTAACAATATTCGTTCTTGTTCAGAAAGTTGTTTTAAACGGTTAAAAGCCTCATCATACTCTTCCTCCGTTTCATAATTTTTAAATAATCTACACACCGTATATAACGAACTATTCGGAAAATTATCTCCTCTTTTAATTTGTTGGATAAACTCTTTTAAAAACGGATAAGCATCACAAATTTTTTCTTCTAAATCTAACTTTTTAGAAAAAACAAAGTTTTTGAATAGGTCGGCAAGAGAATCTTCCGCTTCACCATCAAGAAGCCACTGATAGGCCAAACAATTTTCATCATCCAACGTTTCATCTGTATCTGACAACAATGATTTGACCTTGGGTGTCTTTTCAACAATTATACGCATTAAAGTCAAAACAGTTTTATCCATATATTTGGGTTTTGACAAATCTTCTGGAGAAAGAGAAAACAAATCCGTGATATTATCTTTAGCAACATCGCTTTTGACTAAATCAACAGATAATCCCTCCATATCTGCCGGCAAAATATCATTTTTTTTACAAACCTCATTTAAAAGAGCCTGAAAATCCGAAAAAATATCTTTATCTGAGTTATTACTTAACTGGCTTAATTTTTGTAAAAAATAAGCCATTTGCTTTTCTCTAAAAACAGCATCTTCATCAAACTCAAAATCAGATAGGGCATCATTTAAAATATATAAATGTGAAGCAGGTATCTTATTAAAAATACGAAATGCATTGATAACATTTTCTAGTTTATCATCACCCGTTGAAAAAATGGCATAAACCTGTGTTAAAAAATCAAATGAAAGCTGTTTACCCATTTTTATTTTATTAAAACTTGCCGCCAAAGAATCTCTGTTATTACTTCCATAGGCATCATATTCATATAGTTTTTTAAACAATTCTCGCTGATACTCTCTAATATCTAAAGAGGCGAGTTTTTCTTCTATAAATTTATAAAACTTTTCTTCTTCATCCTTATTAGAAAAATCAGATTCGGCGGTCAATTTATCATAGAACAGAGCGACCTTTGCCTCAACTTCTTTATTTAAAAAAATCAAATTCTCAACAGTATTAAGTAAAATCTCAAATTTAGATTCTTGTGTGTTACGTGTTTCCAACAATTCATTTTGATAAGCAATTAAACCCTCTCTAAAAATGCTGTCTTTTAATGCTCTTTCTTTTGTTTTATAAATGCTCCGCGTATCTAAAGCAGAGATGATTCGTTTTGCCAACATATCATTTATAGCATGAACACTTTCATCTGACTTGTCAGAATGATTACTGATACGAACATCTAAAATAAAAACACATCTGATACCATCTTTTTGAATAATATATGCATCCACACGCCCATCTTCACTAAAAACAAACTCAACAGATTTATTTCTGGTATGGGCTTTTTTATTTTTACCGATAAATCGCTGTGTAAAAAATTCTTCTCTACATCTAACTTGTCTTAATTCAGAATAAAATCTATCAAAAGAAGAAAATTCCTCTTTGTTTTTTTGAAAAGACTGTCTAAGCGAATCATATGTTTTTTTAGCAACCGGTGTTTCATCAAATAAAAAAGAACGAAAAGTTGTCCCGTTTTCTTGCCCAAAACACGCTGGCATTACATCATCAATAAAGAAAAAAACAAAAGGAAATATGTTATTCTTAAGCATTATACTACCATTTAAAAAAATGTCAATTTTTTCCATTATATCACATTTTTAAAAAAATAACAATCTAATTGTTATATAATCATCTCTTTTATTTAACAAAAAGAAACTTATATATCTATTATGAAAATAACTGTACACGACAAAATGCAATCTGATTATTCTTATTTTTTAACGGAACCGATTGGGGAAAACTTTTCGCCTAATTTTACACCACAACTAACACCAGCTCAAATGCTTGAATTAGGCGTTTTTGAAGGAAAATATTTAAATGATTGTCAACAAGAATTTCCGCTTGAATGGTTTAAAAATGCAAAATTGTCCTTTGATAAACCGGATATTTTATGCAACTGTTTTAAAGTAAAATCCCGACAAAATCTTCAAATATGGCAACAAAAAGGATGGATTATTGGTCCTGATATCAGAGGATGGTTTCAATGGTACTGCAGGTATTATATGGGCAGACGCATCCCTCAAATTGACCATATCCAAATAAAACGCTGGAAATCCTTTAAACGCCATAAATCCCAAATAGAAAAAAATTGCCTTCCCTTTGACTTAAATTGTCGCAAAAAACAACGACAAGCTCTTTTACAATGGGCCTATAACCCATTCATATAAATGGATACAAAAACATTGCAACCAATAAAAAAGAAAATATCTAAATCTCTTTTTTTTGTTTTTTATAGCAAAATAAGGCCGATGGTCTATGCCCACTACCAGAAGTTGTATTACCGGTTGCTTTAACCTGCGATTTTATAACTCGCCGAAAGGCAGGGGCCAACAATTTTTTACCCAAAACAGCCTCATATACATTTTGTAATTCCGTTAAAGTAAACTCTGATGGAACCAAATGAAATGCTAAATCCGTATATTCAATTTTATTTTTCAGCCGTTCTAATCCAACTTTAATGATTTTTGCATGGTCAAAAGCTAAAGCATTAGAATCAACTAAATCTATTTCTATACTTGGATTATTTTCATTTTGCAAAACCAATCCCGAATCCTTTCTGATAATATTAAACCAATTATCAGCATTTTGAAGGGATAACGGCAGTTCCGAACGCTCAATTAAAGCCATATATGCGATGGATATGATTCTTGTTCTCGGGTCCCGTTGAACAGCTCCAAATGTATAAAGTTGCTCCAAATATAAATCGTCTAAATGTATTTTATCACGCAAAACCCTCTTTGCCGTTTCTTCCGGCGATTCCATAGGAGCAATAAATCCACCTGCCAAACTCCACATATCTTTAAAAGGAAATTGTGTGCGATTCGTTAAAAAAACACTCATTATTTTTTCAGATAATTTTCTATAATTATCTGTTTTTAAATCAGAAATACTAAATATCAACAAATCCGTTGCAACAGATAATTTCTCAAAAGTAGAAGAATCATATGACTTTAAAAACTCTTTTTCTGCCTTCTTATGGAACATAACAAACTCCATTTGATATTTTTTTGATAAAAACAAAATGATAATAACATATTGTTTTTTAAATAACAATCTTTTTTTAGGCTTTTTTGAATCAAAAACACTAAAAAAAGATCTTGACCTGTTTTTATTTTTATGATAATAATAAATTGTTAATAACAGAAAGAAAATAACAAAGGAGATCTAAATGAACAAAAAACGCACATTAACTTTTGTTGATTTTCAAAATGATTTTGTAGCCCCATCCGGCATATTGTCTTTTGACAGCGGCAAAGGAGATACAAAACTTATTCAAAAAACGCAGGCATTTTTTAAAAAGATGGAAAAACATACATTCTCTTATGGCATTATAACGTATGATACTCATCAAAAAGAAAGCTATTTTTCAACCCCCGAATCCAAGCAATTTCCTCTACATTGCAACAAAGGCTCTTTAGGATGGCAACTAGCCGTTGATGTTAATTTAATACAAGCAAAAATACCGTACATACAACACCTTGAAAAATCCACTTATGATATGTGGGCAGAATCAATTCACAAACCAGATTCTACAATCATTCAAAACACAAAAGAAGTTGTCTTATTTGGTGTTGCCTCAGATATTTGCAACAAAGCTGCTCTTGAAGGATGGTTAAATTATGATGTTCAAGTCATTATTTTGGAAGATTTAACTCGTGGCATTTTCAAACAAACAGCTGATGTTTTAAAAGAACCCCCATTTGCACAAGCTGTTGCAAGTGGAAAAATCAGAACAATGAATTCAAAATACTTTTTAAAACAAATAAAAGAAAGGGGGTATGTATGAATACCGGATTCACCGTTATGCGATTGCAACCTTTTCATAAAGGCCATCAAAAAATCATTGATAAAATGTTAAAAGAAAATTCAAAAGCCGTTTTATTTATCGGTTCTGCCGATACTTACAATGAAAAAAACCCGTTTTCGTTTAAAGAACGACTCAAAATGGTTAAATGTATTTATAAAGATGAAATAAAAAACAAAAAACTAATTGTTTGTGCTATCAATGATATACATAATCCCCCTTTGTGGGCAAACCACGTAAAAAGCAAACTTCCGATTCAGGCTAATTGTTATTACTGCGGGACCGGACAAGACGCTGCTCTTTTTAAAAGAGAAGGATTTAAAACCGTTAAAATCAATAGATGTAAACTTAAAATTTCAGGAACAGAGATTCGCAAAAAGTTAAAAACTGGTGATTCATCTTGGCAAAATGATGTTCCATCTTTAATTCATCATATTATCCAAAAAAGCGAAGGAGGACTTAAATGAAAAGAAATCAATTCTCACCTTTATTTTGTGATTTATACCATTTAAAAATGGCACAGACCATGTTTGAAAATAACACCCACACCACACCTGAAACATATGAAATGTTTATCAGAAAAACACCCTTTAACGGGGCCTATCTTTTATGTGCTGGGTTAGGTGAAGTTTTAGAATGGCTTACTGACTGGCACTACAGCGATGAGGATATTAATTATTTAAAATCAATTGGATTTAGAGAACCTTTTTTAAAAATGCTAAAAGAGGCAAAACTGGAAATTAGTATGAAAGCTTTTCCTGAGGGTGAAATTGTTTTTCCCAATGAACCTATTGTACAGGTAACAGGTCCGGCATGGCAGGTTTTGATGGTGGAATCGGGTATCTTAAATATTATCAATGCTCAAAGCTTATTTGCAACAAAAGCAAGTAGAATCGTTCATGCATCCAACGCTGACGGCAAAAACAGAATTGTTATGGAAATGGGATTAAGAAGAGCTCAAGATATGCAAGGGTTTACACCAACAAGGGCCGCTTATATTGGCGGTATAACAGCCTCATCTAATGTTGAAGCAGCCAGACATTATCATATTCCTCCATGCGGAACAATGGCACATTGTTTCATTATGAGAGAAGAAACAGAACTTAAAGCTTTTAAAGATTACATATTATCAGATCCTGAAAATGCTAGCGTTCTTTTAGATACATATGACACAATTCAAGGTACAATGAATGCTATAAAAGCATCCAAAGAAACAGGTATTCCTCTTAAAAGCGTCCGTCTGGATTCGGGTGATTTAGCCTATTTATCCAAACAGGTCCGAAAATTACTGGATACAAATGGGTTAACAAAGACAAAAATAGTCGCCTCTAATGATTTAGATGAATATACTATTCAAAGCCTCATCCTTGAACAACAGGCTCCAATTGACATCTTTGGAGTCGGAACTATGCTTGTAACGTCTGCAGATCAGCCGGCTCTCGGCGGTGTTTATAAATTAAAACAAACCAACTCCCGTGATGTAATAAAAGTCTCAGAACACAGTATCAAAACAACTGTTCCTGGAGCAACAAACGTTATTAGACTGATTGATGAAAAAGGATTTTATGCCGGAGATATTATTGTAAAAGAACATCACAATATCCTACAAAAAAATGTTTTAACAAATGATGTTGTCTCTATTGATTTAAACAGCGAAAAAACACGTGTATTTTTAAAAGGGAAACACGCTTATTGTCCTTTAAAAACAGTCATTGTTGCCGGAAAAGTTGATTTAGCAGAAATGAAAAGAGATTTAAATCAAATAAGAGCTACAGCAAAAATAAATCTCTCCAGACTGGATGAAACGCATTTACGTTTAAAGTCCCCACATAGGTATATTGCAGGATTAGAACAATCCTTATTTATCACTCGCAACAAAATGCGGACACAAGCCTTATTGAAAGGAGAACATACAAATGCAGACTAAACAAATTAAAAATACAATCGTAAACGGTATAAAAACCTATTGCCAAAAAAACAATTTCACAGATGTTTTATTAGGGCTCTCCGGTGGTATTGATAGTGCTCTTGTCCTCGTACTTGCTTGCGAAGCATTGGGTGCAAATCATGTCCACACCTTAATGATGAAGACAAAATACACCTCGGATAAAAGTATTCTTTTGGCACAAAAAATTGCTGAGATGAACAACGTTCACCATCAGGTTATTGATATTGAACCAATTCTAAAATCTTATTTAAAATCGTTCTCTTTTACACCCAAAAATCCCTTAACAAAGCAAAATCTGCAAGCAAGAATCCGCGGTGTTATTGCTATGGCTTATTCCAATGAAAACGGCTGGCTTTTACTTAGCTGTTCTAATAAATCCGAATCAG
The DNA here is from genome assembly GCA_937906925.1 of uncultured Alphaproteobacteria bacterium. GTDB lineage: Bacteria > Pseudomonadota > Alphaproteobacteria > CAAHEQ01 > UBA3637 > RGIG4140. The sequence goes on along the minus strand of CALCTR010000023.1, from coordinate 2,091 downwards.
CAATGGGATATTGCACTTTATACGGTGATACTTGTGGCGGAATTTCTCCCATCGGTGATATTTATAAAACAAGTGTCTATAAGTTGGCGTATCTTTATAATCAAGAAGGGAAATACACCATTCCGACTGAAATCATTAACAGAGAACCAACAGCAGAACTGGCAAATAATCAAAAAGATACGGATTTGTTACCCCCCTATCACATATTAGATGACATTTTAAAAAATCATATTTTTGACAATCAACCCATTTCTAAAGAAAAAGAAGAGCTTGTTAATACAATCAAAAATAAATATAACAAAACGGCATTTAAACGCTCTCAAATGCCGCCTGTTATTCCGGTTTAAAAATATAAACTCATTAATCTTCAGGAATACCTTTTGTGTAATCATCAAAGTACCCTTTGATAAGCACAACGGGTGTTCCTTTATCGCCTGAACCCGTAGTTAAATCACACAGAGAACCAACTAAATCCGTGATTTGTCTAGGAGTTGTTCCCAATGAATAAGAATCTTGACCTTTTTTCTTTTCTTCAATCGCTGACCTAACCGCTTCATCCGGATTAACAGCATTATCATCTGCCACCGCTTTAATTTTGACCTCATTTGGCATACCGCTTAAACCATCAGTATACCCAGGTGAAACAACGGGATCCGCAAATTCCCATATTTTTGTCTTGGGACATTTAAACCCCCCATCACCATATACTAAAACCTCCATTTGTTTACCCGTTTTTGCAAAAATTAATTTTCTTAAATGCTCGCAAAACTCTTTTGCCCCACGCGGAAAAAGTTTTAGCTGATTTTCTCCTGCATAATTTGAACCTAATACTCCATATTCACTCCACCCATGTAATGTATTGGGCTCATTACAAATTTCATCCAAAGTAATGACTTTAGCACCGGCATTAACCAAAATTTTCTTATGCCGTTGACGTGTATGGATGCTAGCTACAACAACTTGTTTTGTATACTTCAAAATATCTTTAGGATTATTTAACAAAACAATTTCTATTTTAGGAGAAATATTCTCATATAAAGACAAATAATCCGTTTTGGTAATCGGATGCAAATAGGTTCCAAACTTTTCTTTAAATTCATCTCTTGTTATCACATCCGTGTAAGGATTAATATCTAAATCAAACAATGAATCTTCATCCATCAAAGCATTACCCACCTCATCAGACGGGTATGAAAGACAAACATATACCTTGCCGGAAACGCCTTTTACAATTCCTTCCAAAATCTTGGCAAAACGATTTCTGGATAAAATTGGAAATGCAACAGCAACATCTCCTGTCGGAAAAACTTTAGCAATTTCGGCCCCTATATCATCTGTTGTAACATAATTACCTTGTGCCCGAGCTAAAAAGGATTCTGTAACACCAATAATATCTCTGTTATTTAATGAAATCGGTTCATAAGAACTTAAACCAGCTTCAATAAGCATATCAGAGATAATATTTGCAATATCATCTCCTTTTTTGATAATCGGCATTCTAAGCCCATATACAGATGCTCCGATATAACGTTTATTTAATTCCTCAAAAGACATTTTCCCTCCTAAAAATAAAAAAAGCTCTCAAACAAGAGAGCTTTAAAACTACTATTCAAATGCTACACCCGCTGAATCTTTTGTGACAGTGCATATATCCGCCAAGACCCAAATCATAACAATAATAGGGGGTAAAATTAAAACAAATCCTGGAAAAACCATCAACAACTGAATAATCGCTTTTTTGGTATAACCGGCATAAAAATTATGAATCCCCAATGACCCCAAAAAAAGAGCCAATAAAATATAAATAAGTCTTGAATGTTTAACCGTACCAGTCATATATACTCCTATACTCTTTTATTTAAACTAAATACACTTTAATGTAACAAAAATATACAAGTGAATCAAGAAAAATATTCACCAAAAAAACTTTTATAGCTGTTTTTAAATCAAATAAAAAAAGACCACTTAAAATAGCAGTCTTTTTATGGCGGAGAGTACAGGACTCGAACCTGTGCATCATTTTCATGATGACGGATTAGCAATCCGCTGCATTACCACTCTGCCAACTCTCCAAAGTGATGAGGTATCATA
>CALCTR010000022.1 GCA_937906925.1 uncultured Alphaproteobacteria bacterium | reverse complement strand
GTTTACGGCGTGGACTACCAGGGTATCTAATCCTGTTTGCTCCCCACGCTTTCGTATCTTAGCGTCAGTTACAGCCCAGACAATCGCCTTCGCCTCCGGTGTTCTACCCAATATCTACGAATTTCACCTCTACACTGGGTATTCCATTGTCCCCTACTGCACTCTAGATATACCGTCTCAAAAGCAGTTCCGAGGTTGAGCCCCGGCATTTCACTCCTGACTAATATATCCGCCTACTTACCCTTTACGCCCAGTAATTCCGAACAACGCTTGCACCCTTCGTATTACCGCGGCTGCTGGCACGAAGTTTGCCGGTGCTTATTCTGATGGTACCGTCATCATCTTCCCATCCAAAAGAGCTTTACAACCCGAAGGCCTTCTTCACTCACGCGGCATGGCTGGATCAGGGTTGCCCCCATTGTCCAATATTCCTAACTGCTGCCTCCCGTAGGAGTTTGGGCCGTGTCTCAGTCCCAATGTGGCTGATCATCCTCTCAAACCAGCTACAGATCGTCGCCTTGGTCAGCTCTTACCTAACCAACTAGCTAATCTGATATGGGCCAACCCTTTAGCGCATCTCTGCTTTCACCCTCAGGTCTTATGCGGTATTACCTCCCGTTTCCAGAAGCTATTCCCCACTAAAGGACATGTTCCCATACATTACTCACCCGTCCGCTACTCGTTGCATTGCTGCAACCGTTCAACTTGCATGTTTTAGGCCTGCCGCCAGCGTTCGTTCTGAGCCAGGATCAAACTCTCATATTTATTACAAAAGCCGTCCTGTGCACTCATTCTCTCAAATTACTTATCTCTTTGTAAGTACTATTAACAGAAACCCTACAAAAACTTACCAATATTATATATTCCTATACACTATCTCGTCTTTATAGTCATGCACTACGACGCTCGTCTATCTTCTAGAACAACCGTCCGTGCATCTGTTCTTCCTTCCCTATTTACTACTTCCAAGATCTTGCTCCATCAGGAGCGTGAATGGGAATATATCAGAACTAAAAACAAATGTCAACACCTTTTTTAAAAATTTTTAACATTTTTTATTCTTTTTTTAAATCTACTTGATTTTTATATATTTTTTATATGTTTTTTATTAAAATGGGAAAAACAAAATGCAAAAAAACAGCTTTTTTATAAAAAAATTATTATAAAATCCTACTTATTACACAAAAAAAAGAGATTCAAAAACGAATCTCTTTCTTATTAGAGGCTTCTTTCCAAAATATTAAGAGCATCTTCTAAAGCTTTATCCATATCTTGAGGTGTTTGACGGATGTTTTTTTCTGATACACACTCTTTCGTTTTAGCCATAACTTGGGCCATCATCATAGCAGTTAAATCTTTTCTGGTATTATCCCGAATTAAATTGATACGACTTTGCACATCTTGCTTTTTTCTATCTATTTTGTTGCTCAACCGCTCATCCGCTTCTTTTTGTAGAGCAACAACCTCTTTTTCAGCTGAGAGCATTATTTCTGCTTTTTCTTGTTCTAAATTTTTAGTGTGCATTTCATATTTAGAATAGAGAGCTTCAGCTTCACAACGTAATGTGTGTGCTTCATCCAACTCATTTTTAACCAAAATTGCCCGACCTTTTGCCCAAGATTTAATTTTTTTTCCGATTGGAAAAGATAAAAACAAAACCATCAAACAAAAACCAACAGAAACCCAAAACTCCGGATTCTCTAACTCACTCATTTGGAACCTCCCTGCTTAGAGACGTTTTAGCAAACTTTGCTGACAATTTATCAGAAATTTCTTTAGCTAAAATATCAGACTCCCGCAAAAAATCTGAGCGAATCTGTTGCATCTTTTTCTCCGTATCATCAATCTGCTGACGAAAAACTTCTTCATGTTCCGCCTCAACATGAATAGAAAATTTTTGAATATCTTGGTATGTTTCATTGATAATCTCCGCCTTTGTCTCCTCAGCAGATAAAATATGTGATTTATAATCACGCATCAATTTTTCAGCACGCTGATTTACAACCTCTGCAATACCTAAATCGTTATCAATTACTTGTTTTCTTTCAATAAAAACATCCTGTATCATAGGGAAAATAAAATATTTTATCCCCAGAAACAAAAAAGAGAATGTTAGCAATAACCAAAAGATTTCACCAACATACCAAGATGTATCAAATTGCGGTACCATTTTTTATTAATTTGCCAAAACCAAATAAGCTAAACCAAATGCAAAAAGAGCAATCCCCTCAACAAAACCGGCTCCAACCCATGCAAATAATGATACATCATTTTTTACATTCGGATTTCTGCTGATACACGAAATAATTGTTGTAAAAATTGAAGCAATACCTTTAGCTGCGGCAATCATCGCAAAGCTAACCATACCAACGCCTAAATATTTTAAACCTTCAGCAAGTTGTAACATCAAATTTGTATCTGTTTCCATTTTATTTCTCCTTCCTAATTAATGCGAATGTATCGCCTGACCCAGATAAACACTTGTTAAAATTGTAAAAATATATGCCTGTAAAAAAGCAACAAACAACTCAAACAAAACCAATAGACAAATAACAGATAAAGGTAATACGCCCAATATTCCCATTGAATAAACATATCCGGCGGCGACCTTTAACAATACATGTCCAACAAACATATTCATAACCAAGCGTAACGTCAAACTAAACGGCTTAGCTAAAAACGAAATAATCTCAACAGGGATAATAATTGGGGCTAAAACACAAGGAACGCCTCGTGGAAAAAAAGTTCTAAACCAACCAAACCCTTGATGTGCCATCCCGACTCCAATTGATACAATCATACAAAATAAGGCAAAACCACCCACAACCGCCAGCTGACTTGTAAATGTAAAAGAGTAGGGGAACAAGCCCAATAAATTACCCATTAAAATAAAAATAAAAATACTAAAAATAAATGGCAAATATCGCTCATATCCTTGACCGATAGAATCTTTTGCCGTTTTATTTATAAATCCAAACAAGCCTTCGCCAACCGCCTGTGCCGTTGCCGGAATCAACTCTTGTTTACGAACTAAAAACCACAAAAGACCTATACCACATATTACACCCAAAACCATAAACAATGCAGCATTTGTAAAACTGACGTCAAATCCAAACAGATCCAACGGAACAAAACGTCTTACCTCAAATTGGTGCATTAAATGATTCATTTAAACTTAGCCTTTTTTAGATAAACTGATTGCATACTTAATCGCAGAGTAAATACCTGCAATACCACCTAAAATTGTTAAGGCTACAGTCATCTTCTGTTCAGTTCCAAATAAATTTTGGCTAATAATACCCAAAGAAGCACCGATTAGAAGACAACCCAACAAATCTACAACTATTTCTGTTGCAATTTGATAGCCAGACGGTGTTTTGTTATCCTCTTTTTGTGTTTTTTCTTCTTTTACTTTTTTTATTTTTTTAGCTAATTCTTTTGTTTCTTTTGTCATTAGTCAGCCAACCTTTCATCAATTGTTCGTAAAATTTCAATTTCGTCAGCACCTTCTATTTTTTTGGTTTTATTCCCTTTTACAACAACTGTACTCGGCATACCCTTTATATCGTACAAAGTAGCCAAATTTGTTCTTTGATCCAAAATGGTTTTCTTTAATTTTTCATCTGCCAAACAAACGTTAACATCATTTTTTGACATTCCACCCAACATCGTTGCGAATCTTGTCATAACTTCCCGCGGTTTAGAAGCATTAAACACCATCATTTGATTTTCAAACATAATACTCATAAACGATTCATACTTGTCTGGCGATATACATCTTGAAATGGTTGTTCCGGTCATTGATATCGGATCTCCCGGCATATCAACATAAACTAAACGAATTTTTCCCTTATCAACATATTCAGAAAGCAATTTAGGCATTACCGTTTGATGAAAAGAAGCACAATGCGGACAACTTAAAGACGAAAACACATAAACGGAAACCGGTGTTGTTTTCGCTCCGTAACTTCTTAAATCTGTCGGTTTAATGTCAGCCGGAAGCGTTGCACTAAATACACTACTGGTAAAAAGAAAAGAAAAAATAAAAACTAAACCCTTTTTCATCACTATCTTCTATCTCCAGCTAAATTCAACAAAGACACAAACAGGTTAATAAAGCTGATATACAATGATAAAGCCCCACGCAAAGCGACGGCTTCTCTTTCCTCAGCCGAGAATGCTGCTGAATACATATATTTTAAACGCTGAGTTTCATAGATGGTTAAGCCTGCAAAAATAACGACACTAACCAAACTACCGGCCATAGTTAAAAAATTTGATTTTAAGAACAGATTAATAACCATTGTTACAATCAAACCAATCACACCCATTGTTAAAAAAGAACCCCATGCCGAAAAATCACGTTGTGTTGATCTGGCATACAAACTCATTCCTAAAAACGAACAGGCTGTTACTAAGAAAATCTGGAAAACAGATCCTGCCGTATAGGTCAACAAAATACTAGAGAGAGATATCCCCATTAAAACAGAAAATCCCCAAAATAGTAATTTTGTATTAGAAAGTGAAAATTTACCCATAGAGATAAAAAACACAATCGCAAGTGGTGCAATCATCGTCAATATTCCCAGCAGAGAAGGGGTCAATCCTTTTTCAGTTACCGTATATAACAAGGAAAGAATCGGATCTTTTGCTGAAAAATAAGCAGAAACAGCTGAAACGCCTAATGCTCCAGCCATATAAGCATAAATTTTGCTAAAGTATGCCTGCATTCCCTCATCAATACGTTCTATTGGTGTAATTTTTCTTGTTTCCAGAGCCATTTTTAGTTCCTTTCAATATATAATCGTTATTTGTATACAAAACTTTTACTTAAAAAACAAGTAATTTTTCATATATGTATATTATGTATTTAAAAAAAGCAAAAAACAAGGTATAAAAAAACCCCCTAAAATCAGAGGGTCTTTTTTCATTTAACTATTGCTTAAGCTGACTGACGAAAATTTTTCAATGCTGCCGTATTATAATCATCTAAATTGACAATCTCATAATTAGACTTATCCGCCATTAACTTTCTTAGCAACATATTAGTATGCATATGTCCGGATTTAACACCTGAAAAATGGCCGATAATCGGCATACCAACCTGATATAAATCACCAACAGCATCTAATGTTTTATGAACAACAAATTCGTTTTCACTACGCAAACCCTCTTTATTCATTACGGTATCGCCATCAATAACAACGGCATTATCTAATGAACCGCCTTTTGCCAATCCCATTGAACGTAGCATTTCAACTTCTTGAGCAAAACCAAAGGTACGAGCATAAGCAACCGAATCCTTAAAAGAACGTTCGGATAAAACAATAGAATATTCTTGACGACCAATAGCTTTTGACTTTGCAAAATCAATCATAAAATCAACTGACAAATCTTTTTCTGCCGGATACAAACAAACACTGGCACCCTTACCATCATCAAAAGAAACCTCTTTTAAAATTTTGATAGCCTTTAACGGAGCATCTTGTTTGACAACGCCTGCACATTCTATCAATGTAACAAAATCAGAAGCAGAACCATCCATAACCGGAACTTCAAAATTATCCACTTCAATTAAAACGTTTGTGATACCAAAACCGGACAAAGCAGCCATTAAATGCTCTATTGTACCAACAGTTACCCCATCTTTATTACCAACACAAGAACACATCCGTGTATCTACAACCGTTTCATAAGAAACAGGAATAATATTATCCTTATCTGTAACATCAACTCTTTTAAACACAATACCGTAACCAGCCGGAGCAGGACGCATTGTCATACGAACCTTAACACCGCTATGTAAACCAACACCGACACATGGAATAGCATTTTGCAGTGTTTTTTCACAATTTATATAAGATGTTAATGTTTTAATTTCGGCAATCATAACAAATCTCCTTTGTTTGCTTTATTTGGCTTAAGAATAAAGTTTTATACAAAATTATGCAAATCAATGATTGTTTCAAAATGTTACAAATGGGTTTTTTTAAAAAAATACTATATTTATCAATATATTACACTGTTAAAATCTTTTATCTTGACTTATAATAAAAAATCATTCACACTGTTTTTATGAAAATTTTAAGAACAATTAAGAAAGCCTTAAAACAATCTAAGGTCTTCAGATATAAGACGTACAAATTGTTTGGAGCCGTCGGTCATCGTCAATTAACAGACAGAATATTTTTCACAATAATGTTCAGTTTGTTAGGGTTAGGTGCTATTCTTTTGTTTACATCCAGCAACAAAGAGCAAAACACAAACACCCCTTTAGAACAAGCCGTTGTTGATTCTCAATCTCAAGAAATTGTCCATGAAGATTTAGGGGATGATCCTGTTATTGAAGAAGCTCAAGCCCTCTCATTAACTGATTTAGAAAATAAAGTTATTGCGAAAGATGCTATTCTTTCAACACATATATTAAAACGAGATGAAAATTTTTCTTCATTTCTTAAAAAATCTAATATTGAAAAAGAATTACACGCTCAAATCACACAAATAATAGGGGGATTAATCAATTTAAATTCCTTACCACAAGGAACCTTGTTTTTAATTTTTAAAAATACCAAAAACGAATTTTTAGGCCTTGCCATTCCATCTGCAGGAGATGAAGTTGTAGCCGCTATTAAACAAGAAGACGGATCTATCATTCCTTTTACCCAAATCGGAACTGTTGAAGTTAAACAAGAAAGAATTGTCGGTAAAATTGAAAGAACATTTCAAGGATCAGCACTTAAGGCTGGTGTTCCATCAACCATTATTACACAAATTACAAATGCTTTATCGGGAGAATTTGATTTTCGCTCAAATATGCGACGCGGTGATGTTTTTGACATTATTTACACCAAAAAAGTAACACCAAAAGGCGTTGAATTAGATATTGACAAAGAACTCCTTTTTGTAGGACTCCAAAATGGCAAAAAGACAGTCTATAGATATATGTATAAAAATAGCAACGGTATATCAGCCTATTATAACCCCAGAGGGCAACGCGGGGAACAGACTATTGCTCAAAAACCAGTTAAAGCTATTCCAAGATTATCATCTCCTTATGGTTGGCGTAGACATCCTGTTTTAATGTATCGGCTATTTCACAGTGGTGCTGACTTAGCGTGTCCTAGAGGAACACCCATCTATGCCGGTGCGGACGGTGTTATAACTCAAATCGGCCGAAAAGGAGCTTATGGAAAGTACATTCGTATCAAACATGCCGGCGGATATGAAACTGCCTACGGACACATGTCCGGATTTAAAAAAGGATTAAAAAGGGGATCCCACGTTAAGAGAGGGGAGGTAATTGCCTATGTTGGAGCAACTGGTCGTGCCACAGGACCCCACTTACATTACGAAGTTTGGAAAAACGGAAAAACACAAAATCCTCTACAAAAACATGAAATAGCCGGTTATCAATTAAACGGATTTGAAATGGAACAATTTAAAGCTATGGCTGAAAGTATCCATCCGGATTATCTGGAACATCGTTTTGGTAAAAACCCACCTATCCCCCCAAAAAAACCATTCAATTTATAAAAAAAGAGAGGAAATCCTCTCTTTTTTTATTTATCATTATTTTCTATTTCAGCTCCCGTATCTTGATTTTTTTGTGCTAAAGCATCCATATTTTTTAAAACCAAAGAAGATTCTTGCGTAGCCTCCTCCATAAGACCGGCTTCATCCTTAAACGTTTGCCCCCACTCATCAATATAGTTTATAAAAAACTTTTGATACTCTGAGTTATTAGACTGAAATTTTTCTAACCTTCTTTTAAATAGCGGTATTAAATTCGCACATCCGGATGTGGCAGAAAAAGCATAAAATAATTGTGGTTTAAACAATGCGATATTTGAAAAATGAATTTTATCAACCAATTTAAATCTCCTGACTTCTGCTTCACCAGAGTAAAGACTGGTCAATAAATAGTCAGCTTCTCCTTTCATTAGCATTTCAAATGCTTTTTTAGAACCGGAAACCTGTTTTAAATCAATATTACCAAATTGTTTATAAATCATCGGATAAATAAGCTCTTCCTTACGAATAACACCCTTTAATCCTTTTAAATCTTCAAAAGATTTAATTTCTTTTTCTTTTCCTTTAACAAAAAGAGGGACAATAGGGTTTTCCATAAAACTCGGATACAGCAAACGCATACCGACTCCTAAATTCATTTTATTAAAATAAACACCCCCTAAAACATCAATTCTTCCACGTTTTAAATCTCTAAGAGCAGTGGTATATGATTTATACCCCACATTTTCAACTTTTAAATTTGATTCTTTTGCCATTTTGTTAAATAAATCATAGGCATAGCCATTATTTACCAAATAGGTTATATTTTTTGCAACATTATGTTTTTCTACTGTTACCCAACCAAACGGTGGATTTGTAACAAATCCGGCATACCGAATTGCCCGTCCTTGCCCACATGCTTGAATTTTTATTTGTTTTCGTTTGACTGTATCCGTTTTTTCATTTCCGATATAAGAACTTTTTCCAGCCGCAGCCAAAATCGGTTGCGAAAAAGAAAAAAAACAAACCGTTAAAAAGAAAATTTTAAATAATTTCATTTTTCTCTCCCATTGAAATAATCCGCTGACGGGGAAAATCTATTGTTAAACATGTACCTTTATTCTCTTCGCTTTCAATTTGTATCTTTCCTTGATGTAGTATAACCATTTTTTTAACTAATACAAGTCCTAATCCTGTACCATGGTATCTCTCCCCCAAATCATTTTTAATTTGGGTAAAAGGCTGAAACAAAAACGGGAGTTTATCCTTAGCAATTCCAATACCGTTATCTTGAAAACTAATTTGAATTCCCTCTACTGTTTTTTTTACAAAAATATCTATATGACCGCTATTTTTTGTAAATTTTACAGCATTAGAAAGTATATTTAAAAAAATCTGACGCAACATTTTTTCATCAGCTTTTAAAATAATATCCGGCATTGGATTAAGAGTAATTATTCTTTTTTCATTTAGATATAAATTTTTTGCTAAAAATATAATTTCCTCTAATACCTTTTTTAAATTTACACGCATTTCATACATACACATCTTATTGGATTGAATTTTAGATAAATCTAAACCATCATTTACCAACGCCAATAAATGGGTTGCACCAGTATAAATAAAATTTATATATTCTTTATAAGTTTTATTTTCCAATGGGCCAAAGACCTCTTCTTGAATAACTTGTGTAAAACCTAAAATAGCATTTAAGGGATTTCTTAATTCATGGCTCATATTTGCAAAAAAGTTAATTTGAGCCTTATTAACAGCTTCTAATTGATTTTGAGAGAGCAATAAATCAGCTAAAATATTATTTGTTTCTACTAACTGAGAGATTAAAATACTTTTATCTTTTTTTAAAGATTCGTTTTCAATTAGCAAATTTTTCAAACTGTCTTTTTGACTTAATTTTTTCATAAAAAAGCTCCTTTATAAATAAATAGGCTAAAAAGCACAAAAAAAGAGCCCTACAAAAGCAGATATAAAAAATAATCAAGCAGTCTAAACACTCTCTTTTTACTTGATTATTTTTTAATTTAAGAGTATAAAAGCTTATCCTTTTGGAGAGATGGCAGAGTGGTCGAATGCGGCAGACTCGAAATCTGTTGTGCGGTTTATCCGTACCGAGGGTTCGAATCCCTCTCTCTCCGCCACAAAAAAGCCCTCTTTTTAGAGGGCTTTTTTATATCAAAGTAATTTAAAAGTTATATTTAAACATTAAACTACCGTTCCACCCTTGACGACCACCATCTCTACGGTTAATTGAGGCTGAAACATTCCAATCAGATGAAAGCTCTTTTTCTATACCCAAACCATATTCAGCATAATCTTTAACACTGATATTGGGCAAAGCAACCGCATCAGCTGTTGTATCTCCACCATTATCCATTACAAATGCATATTTTGCCTGAACATAACCACTCCATCCATTGTTAAATGATTTATCAACCTTAATCCCGGGAGCTACCTCATACAAGTGTAAATTATCACTCTTAATTCTTAAACCTGATTTTGAAGTATAGTCTTCACTTTTTACCAATGTGTAACCACCATAAACAAATGGTTGAATCGTTATATCTTCACTTAAATCATAATCATAGCCTATTTTTGCCGAAACACCAACCCAATAGGTGTTATATTTATCTGTACCGAAAGAATGCTCCGCTTCATTTCTGATAAAACCGGTGTTTAATACACTAAGTAAAGAAACATTTTCTTTTCTAATTGCACCAGATAAACCAACATATCCACCTTCTTGATTGATTTCATTACCGGTATACGTTTGTTCTCCATTTAAATAACCGACATAAGCTCCTAAAACAGCATTTCCAAGTGATGTTTCTTTTTCTATACTATTAACACCTGTAACAACAGAAAACATCTCTGAATCCACTGTATTAAATGAATCAAACTCTACATTATCATCAAACCCGATGACACTGGCCCATACGTTTTGAAGTTTAGGTTCATCACCACCTGAACGACCGGCAAAAGCGGGAGTCGGAACTGAAATTTTATCAAATACAATACTTGAAATATTTTGTTGTAAAAATCCAACAGTTTGTGCGATAGACGAAGCAGAATAAACGGACGGATTATAAACACCACTTGATTGGCGTTTAAATGTAAAATCACCCGAAGTATTATCATATTCCACATCATAAACATAAAGTGGAGATAGGGCTTTTAAACCGCTTTTTTCACCGGTATAATCAACATTTGATAACAATGTATCATCCGTTGTAAAATTAACAACTGTTTCATCTTCTATAGCATCAGAAATTAAATTTAATCCGGCAATATTAAGCTTTGCCGTAACATTAATTGTATCAGCTGTTAAAGTATCCATTACCTTATTAGCCAAATCCGCATCTAAATACAAATTTGATTCTTGTGAAACAGTTAAATCAGATAATTTTATTTTAGAGGCTTTACCATTTCTAATATCTAAAGAACCGCCGTTAAAATGAAGAGAATTTAGAGCATATTTACCATCTGCAAATGCGTTATTATCACCTCTTGTCTCCCCAACACCATGTGTATGAATTGTAGAATCATACAAATAAGCATCCTTTTCATACTTTAACGTACCGTTTTTATTCAAATTATAAGTAATTTCATCATCATAACCATCTCTGGAAAGAAGAGCAGATGTTGACCCATTTCCAATCTCTGCTGTTGCCGGGTCAAATAAGCCTGAAAATTTAACATCACCTAAAAATTGAACCTTATTATTTACATTGTCAGAAATAATATTTGTTTTAATATTCATATTATTTAGTCTTAAAGCAACAATATCCTCTCCTGACTGTGTTTCAATAGATTCATTTTTTCTAATTCTGATGGAAGCATTACCCGTTGTTTCAACTCCCTCCATTGTAACATCCCAAACATCTAAGAAACTATTTCCCGTCATATCAATAACAGCATCTCTAATTTCAACATTATTTGCCGTAACGGTACTATTGCCTTTCATAACAAGGGTTGTTTTTACCGTTGAATCTTTTGTTGTTTCCAATACAACATCATTTAAAAACATACTTGAAGACCCTGTCATTTCAATTTGAGAATTTGTTATGGTGGTTTGTTCTCTATTCTGACTATCAAAAACAATAGAAGTATTATCAGTCAAATGAATCTTAGAATTTAAAAAGTTTAATTTAGCACTTGCCGTCGCTTCTTCATCTTCTGTACCAATGGCGACTTTCGCATTATTTTTTAAATTAATTACTGAATCTATAACAGATACATGATGCTCTGTTTCAGCATTTTCATGTACAATACCATTATATGAAAGCAAAGAATCACCCTCCATATTGATAGTACTTTTATTGATTATTAAATTTCCTTTAGCTTCCAATTTCGCTTGATCTTTATCTTTAGGTGTTTCTATATCTGTAGGTGTTTTTATTCTCGTAATATCTCCTAACTGAATAGTACTATTGTTTATGGTTAAGTTGTTTCCCTCCATTGAACAATCAAAATTACTATGTCCTGATGTCGGAATTTCATCAACCTCCACATCACAATTTAAACAAGTATAATACAAATTTGAATTATTTAATGTGAAAGGACCTGAAACAGGCAACTCAGAATCTATAATTTTAAATGTTGCATTTTCAAATTCAGCAAAAAAACCATCTACACTTTCATCATCACTAGATGCATCAAAGCGTGTTTCTTTTAAAATAAGAGTTGAATTCTTAATATCAATTTTATTTGTCGGTATACCATTAAAATTCAAAACCTCAGCTATTATTGTTTCACCATTTTCTCCTGTTCCTTCTTTAATAAATTTTAATCCGACACGATTAAGAGTTAATGTTGTATTATCTGCAAGAGTAACCTTATCTATATCAAAATATTCTCCATTAGAATGTGAGCCACCATTTGGATTATCTGTCCAACCTTTCCAAGAACCCTTTATTGTATTATTTGAACCATTTGTTAATGTTATAGAGTCAATTTTATTACCCAAACTCTCTGTTTTAACGGTAATTGTTTTTTCTGATATAAAATCATCATTATTAATTTTAACTTCAGCTCCTGCAGAAGTTGAAAACATGATTGCATTCAACATTAAACATTTAATTAAAACAGTGCGGTATTTTTTAGATAATTCACGCAAACAGGTTCTTGAAAGTTTCATTTTTAACTCCTTTACTGTATATTTAAAATATGATTTTATGTTATATCGTTAGTATAATAAAAGCAATACCCAAATATACAAATCATAATAATACTTGTATTTTTCTCAAAAAAAGATAAGATTATCCCAAAAGGATATACATATGAAAAAATTTTTAATTTTGTTTATTGTTTCATTACCGGTAATACTTATCGGTTATTTTAAATTACAAGCATATCAGGAAAAAAACTGGAAAACATTTTTTGAAGACGATACTTTTTCTCTTTATAAAAATCAACCCCTTGCAAAACTTTTTAACTTTGCTGATTTACTTCATTTAAATAAACCATATCCACAAATTGCAAAACTAAATATCTGTTTGTATCAAGATGATATTTTAAAGAAAAACAGAATTTTTCAGGCTTTTAATCATAAAAAATTAAAAACCAGTTTAAAAACAGAATGTGCTAAAATAGCTTTACATACTGAGAATAAAGAAATTTTTTATAAAAATGCTTGGAATTTATGTAAAGATGAAAAAAACTGCAAAACAATTCTTTTTGAACTGGATAATTTTTTTGTTTTAGAGAATGAAGAAGTTATTAAAATCAAAAACAACAAAATATCCACCATTGATTATAACTTATTTTTTAAAGAATTTCTTGGTATTGATAATCCGAAAGAGGTTGTTTTTTTAGGATTCAACAACACAGGTCTGGGAAATAATTTATTTCAATATTGGAGTGCCTATATCTATGCTCAAAAAAATCAAAAAAAATTAATTCCATTATCAAACAGGCGGATTCATACTATTTTTAAAAATATAGAAAAATCACCTGAAAAATTATCCGCTTTTAAACATAAAAATTATCGCTTTACTATAAGCAAACGATTAGTGTCATATACACACAAACAACTAATTATTGCTCAAAACCCTATTGATTATAACAATCTCAAAGGATATGAAAATTTAATCCGAGAAAAAATGGTTTTTCAAAATCCTTTAAACAAAAAAAACAAAGCCGTTGTTAAACAAATGGCTAATGAAGAATCTGTTACCATCCATATCAGAAGAGGGGACTTTAAAGACCAAAATATTAAAATTTTAGATATATCTTATTATGAAAATGCCTTAAAATACATCAAACAAAAAATAAAAAATCCTCACTTTTATGTTTTTTCAGACGATATTAACTGGGCAAAAAATAACTTTAAAGTAGATGGAAAAATAACATTTGTAGACTGGAACACAACAGACTATGAAGATTTACAGTTAATGACTTATACAAAGCATCATATTATTGCTAATTCTTCATTCTCTTGGTGGGGTGCTTTTTTAAAAAAAGATACATCCGGTTTAGTGTTAATTCCTCAGACAGGATTTTATACAGAATCCAATCCTGAGAGAATGGCATTAAAAACGTGGATACCTATTAAATAAAAGGGATTAATCCTCTTCCTCTTCATCTGAAGCCGCATCTAAATCCATAGCATATCCGACAGATCGTACCGTCCGAATAATATCGGATTCGCCCCCCTCGTTTAATGCCCGGCGTAAACGACGAATATGCACATCTACCGTTCTTAATTCTACATGAATAGATCCGCCCCATACGGATTTCAACAAATCCTCACGCGTTAAAACGATACCCGGTTTTTCCATTAAAAACTGCAATAAACGAAACTCTGTCGGTCCTAAATGGACATTACGTTCTCCACGTGTAACCAATCGTTTTGAAAAATCCATAACAACATCACCAAAGGATAAACTTTCTTGCTGTACCGTTGGTGTAACCCGTCTAAGAAGGGCGGCAATTCTAGCCATCAGTTCCGGAACGGAAAAAGGTTTTGTCATATAATCATCCGCACCATAGGAAAGACCCCGAACTTTATCCGCCTCATCTGCACGAGCTGTCAACATAATCAAAGGCGTGTTATTCAGTTCATATGATTTTCTGATTTCGCGACACAAATCTATACCTGATACATTTGGCAACATCCAATCCATTAAAATTAAATCCGGTCTTTCTTGTAGGGCGTGTGTCATAACATCCTTACCATTCATAACAACTGTTGTTTCATACCCTTTTTTTTCTAAATTATATTTCAACAAAGTTACCAAACCGGCTTCATCTTCTACAATCATAATTTTTGTCATTTTGCTACCCTTTCAACTTTTCTATTGCCATACGATATGGTTTCTTCTTAAAAATATAACTACCAGCCACCAATATATCTGCACCGGCACAAACGCAAGCCGGTGCCGTTAAATCATTAATTCCGCCATCTACAGATATTAAAACCTTTTTTTTACCAATAACTTCTTTTAAATCAGCTATTTTTTTAATGGATTCCTTTTTAAAACTCTGTCCACCAAACCCAGGTTCTACCGACATTACCAACACCAAATCAATGTCCGGAATATACGGTAAAATATCAGCTATTTTTGTTTGTGGTTTAATAGATATGCCAACCTTTTTTTTCTCTTTTTTTATCAGGGAAATCAAATAAGGGATATCTTCTTCACATTCTAAATGAATGGTAATATAATCAGCTCCTGCACGTGCAAAATCAGCAATAAAAAGAGAGGGCTTAGATATCATTAAATGCACATCAAAAGGTAAACTCGTTACCTTTCTGATTGAATTTACCACCGGTGCCCCAAATGTTAAATTCGGCACAAAATGACCATCCATAACATCTATATGGAGCATATCAGCCCCACCATCTGAAAGAGATTTTATTTCCTTGGCTAAACAAGAAAAATCGGCTGATAAAATACTAGGAGCAATTAATACCATTTTTTACCTTTAAAAAATAAAAGGGAAGGGGGGTAACCTCTTCCCTTTATTTATTTGTTTATTTTACAATTTTAGGATTTAACTCACCTGACTTATAGCGTTTGGCCATATCAGCAAGCGAAATCGGTTTAATTTGAGACGCATGACCGGCCGCACCAAATTGAACATATCTTTCTTCACAAACTTTTTGCATTGCATCCAAAGCCGGCTTTAAATATTTACGCGGGTCAAATTCTGCCGGTTTTTCAGTATAAAGTTTGCGAATAGCACCTGTCATAGCCATTCTTAAATCTGTATCCACATTTACTTTACGAACACCATGTTTGATAGCTTCTTGAATTTCTTCAACAGGAACACCATATGTTTGAGGCATTTGACCGCCATATGCATTGATAATATCCTGTAATTCTTGAGGAACAGAAGAAGATCCATGCATAACAAGGTGTGTATATGGTAATTTTTCATGAATTTTTTTGATTGTATCTATGGATAAAATCGCCCCATCCGGTTTACGTGTAAATTTATAAGCACCATGTGATGTACCAATAGCAACAGCCAAAGCATCAACTTTTGTTTCTTCTACAAAACGAACAGCATCATCCGGATCTGTTAATAATTTTGACTTATCAATTTCACCATCAAAACCATGACCATCCTCTTTTTCACCTTTACCGGTTTCTAAAGAACCAATACAACCTAATTCCCCTTCTACAGAAACACCAACCGGATGAGCAACAGATGTTACTTGTGCTGTTACCTCAGCATTATATTCATGTGAAGCCGGTTGTCCGTCTGTTGTTAAAGAACCATCCATCATAACAGATGTAAAACCATTCATCATCGCAGAATAGCAAACTTCAGGACTTGAGCCATGGTCTTGATGTACACAAATCGGCAAATCCGGGTACATTTCAACACCCGCCATCATTAAATGTTTTAAAACGGCATCATTGGCATATGCTCTTGCACCTTTACTAGCCTGAATAATAACCGGAGAATTTGTTTTTTGAGCAGCAGCTAAAATTGCTAAAACTTGCTCCATATTATTAACATTAAACGCCGGAATACCATAACCATATTCTGCAGCATGGTCTAAAAGTTGTCTTAATGAAACTAAAGCCATTTTATTTTCCTTTCACTTTGTTAATTAAACTGTTAAGTTAAATTTGTTATACAAAAAAGAGGAAAAAAAATCAATCTTTTTTTCAATAACCCCTTTATATTTAACTTATTTGTATGGAAAAATCGGTTTTGATGATACTCTTTTTTCAAAAAGAATCCATAAAACACAAACAAATAAGATAAATAGGCCTAATAATAAGAATCCGATACCGGTTATATGCATACTATCCAACAACTGAAAATAAAGTAATCCTACTCTTAAAACGATGCACAAACTCACAATATTGAATAAATTTACTCGTCTTTCTTTAACCGCTAACGCCATAAGTAATAACAAGAAAAAAAGAAGTAAAATAACACCCATAAAAATATTGGACATAGCCCTGTCGCCTAAAAATACAATTATCAAATAAAGCAAAATAGACCATTTATAAACACCTTGTATCCAATGGTTTGTAGCATTTCTTGTTAAAAAGAGTAAAATAAAAAAGAAAGAGGCTAAAACAATCGTTGAAAATAACGGTGCCTGTTCAAAAAACAACAATAATAATTCAAGTCTTAAAAAACCTAAAATACCACCTAAAAACAATGGAATCCACAACAAAAATAAAAATTCTTTTTTACTTAAAAATGCCAAAATAAAAGATAGAATTGCCCAAAAAAGAAGACCTGTTGTATGTGTTATCGGTAAATTAAAAATCTGCGAAAAAATACCGACTCCACCACCAATCATAAAAAAAGAAATGAATAAAACAGTTTCAAGCAAAAATTTTTTTCTTTTTTGAGCAGCTTTAAATCCAATACCGAACAATAAAACACTTAACAAAACAAATGTAATAATTTTCAAAATATTAGGTACTTCATGCCAATAAAGTGAAAAAAAAGATCCCACTCCCAAACAAAAACAAAACACACCTATCCATAAAAAACTCAAAAGGACAAACGGTAAAAACCGTTTATCCTCGTGTTTTAAAATATGCATTTGTTGTTCTTTTGTAATTAACCCTTGATCAACCCAAAATTTGGACCGTTTTTTTAAATTCATATTTCCCTCATTAAAAGACTTTTTCAATCTTTTAATGAGATAAGCTCTTTTGCGATATTTTCAATATTTTCCACACTAAATCCGAATTTTTCCAAAACTTTCTTTCCATTTCCGGAAGCCCCAAATGTGTCAACAGACAAAATAGCTCCTGTTTCACCAATAAATCTATCCCATCCGAAAGAGGATGCCGCTTCAATAATCAACCGAGGTGCATTACCTAAAATAAACATTTGATACTCAATGGATTGTTTTTCAAACAGCTCCCTGCTTGGCATTGAAACCACTGCAACATTAATTCCTTGTTCTAATAACCGTTTTTTTGCTTCAACAGCCAAAGAAACTTCCGATCCGGTTGCAATCAACGTGAGATCTCTATTACCGGTTACATCACTTATAACATAAGCCCCTAAAGCAGACAGATTCATTTTTGAATCTTTTCTTAAAACAGGTAATTCTTGTCTTGAACAAACAATGGCGCAAGGTGATTTTTCACTTTGGAGTGCCAACTCATAACATTCAGCTGTTTCAACACTATCAGCCGGTCGAAATACCGTCACATTTGGGGTTGCCCGCAACATTGGCAATTGTTCAATCGGTTGATGAGTTGGTCCATCTTCGCCAACACCTAAAGAATCGTGAGTCAAAACATAAATTTCTTGTTCTTGCATCAATGCCGCCAACCGAATCGCAGGTTTCATATAATCAACAAAAGATAAAAATGTGCTGGAAAGCGGTAAAAACGCCCCATTTTGTTCCGTATCTGAAAGATACGATAACAAGCGGAAGCATCGCGCAAATTGTAAGTCCCCCGCCCATCACAAAATCGATTTTCAGAAGGCTGAGCACCGTTCCTATTGCAATCATAATTGCGCTGAAAACGAGTCTTGATGTTTTTTGGTTTCTGTTTTCCATTCTTTGTTTTCACTCCTTAAAAATAAAAATCGCTGCAGCAAGGGAATTTGCCGCAGCGACCTTGAAAACAAAGCCAATTAACGCTTTTCGACACTCCCTCCGCCGGTATTATCCGGATCAGGTCAAGGGTTCAGCGCAAAGCGCTATCTCAGCCCGAAAGCACCCCTGTATCTCCTTTATGCAGTTTAGATTATAATATCACTTTTGGATATCGGAGTCAACAGCAACTTCTTTTACGGAAGAAACAAGGCTTGCAAGCGACTGAATTTCGCTTGGAACAATGATCTTTGTTGCTTTTCCGTCAGCGGCTTTTTCAAAAGCTTCATAGCTCTTAAGAGTAAGAACTGCAGGAGTCGGATTTGCTTCATTGAGAAGAGTGATGGAATCCGCAAGAGCTTTCTGAACAACAAGGATAGCTTCCGCTTCACCCTGTGCTTCGCGGATTTTAGCTTCCTTAACAGCTTCTGCACGAAGAATTGCAGATTCTTTTTCACCTTCCGCAATAAGAATAGCAGATTTCTTTTCGCCTTCCGCACGAAGAAGGGTTTCACGGCGTTCGCGTTCAGCCTTCATCTGCTTTTCCATTGCGTCCTGAATTTCTCTCGGAGGAATGATGTTCTTAAGCTCAACGCGGTTAACTTTGATACCCCATTTATCCGTTGCGGTATCGAGAATTGAAGTGATTTTTACGTTAATGACGTCACGGCTTGTAAGGGTGCTGTCGAGTTCCATTTCACCGATGATGTTACGGAGAGTTGTTGCGGTAAGGTTTTCAATTGCAGAAAGAGGTCTTTCAACGCCGTAGCTGAAAAGTTTTGCATCAGTAATCTGATAGAAAACAACTGTGTCTATCTGCATAGTGACGTTATCTTTTGTGATAACAGGCTGGGGTTTAAAATCAACCACCTGCTCTTTGATGGAAACCCTTTTTGCTATTCTGTCAAAAAACGGAATCTTAAAGTGAAGGCCGGTTTCCCATGTTGCGTAGTAGGTTCCGAGTCTTTCAATTACATATACTGTTGCCTGAGGAACAATTTTGATGTTAAGTGCAAGAATAATAAGAACAATAAGAATAAGTCCCAGTCCAATAATAAGACCTGTAAATTCAAACGGCATGAAGATCCTCCTTTTTATCAATCGTTTTATTGTGATAATTCTTTATTTTTTACAACAAGAGTTACGCCTTCTATTTTTTCAATGGTAACAACGGCGCCTTCGGGAATTAATATTCCGGATTTTGTTTTTGCGCTCCAGGTAAGTCCGGAAATAAATACCTTTCCGGTGCCCTTGAGGTTGTTTATTTCTTCGGTAACGATTCCGTCGGTTCCGATAAGACTGTCTGAATTTGTCGGCTGTTTTTTTACTTTAACAATGTCCTTAAAGAACCTTTTTGTTAAAGCAAAAGCAAGCGCCGAAACCGAAAGAAAAACAAGAATCTGTCCCCAAAAAGGAACCTCGAAATATGCCGGAATAATTGCAGCAAGAGCACCGATTGCAAACCAGATACTTACAAGCGAAACAGTTACAGCTTCCAATATTCCGAGAATAACCGCAATTATTAACCAAAGAAGCGGCATTGGGATTTCAAACAACGAAATCGCCTCCTTTCATTTTTTACATTTTTATTTTATCATATCCTGCTTCCATATACAATATTTTTTTCAATCAGCTCATATCATCAGTATTTTTCCATGGAATATTTGATTCTATCGCCTGTTCTTCTGCAATGTCCATAAGCACAGTATAATATGCTTTGATGATATATTTATCATTTTTTATTATTTCTTCCGTTTTTTTTGAAATAATTTCCATATCTTTCATCTCCGTTTTTTCTTTTTCTTCAAGAATAAAAAATGCACCCTGCCTGCTTTGTTCAAAATTATATGTAATGTTCTTTTCCTTTACATTAAAATAAGCTGTTTCTATCACGTTTATCGGAAGCTTTATCCAAAAAAAATAGAGATCATAGTTTGTTTTTTCTTTTGGCAGATCATTATTATTATTGCCCAATAAAAAATTTTTACCTAATATATTTATTTCATATGTTTTTTTTCGGATTCCGTTTATTTCTTTAATTGTTTGTTTTAAAGGAAATTCAATTTGGATAAAATAATCTGTTTCGGCAATTATTTCCGCTCGCGCATGTTTAAGAGTGAGTTTTTTGTATCTGTCTTCATAGACAGCGCTAACGAGCAGGTCCCCTTTCATAACGGCATCACCGATTTTTACGTTTTCCCATCCGTCAAAAACATTAATTTTTCTGATTACTCCGTATCTTGATGCTATTATATTTACCGGAATATCATCATCGGATACCATTTTGGGCTTATCTTTTATTTCATCAATTAAAATATTAGCCACGCTTCCCTGAATATTGATTTCTACGAATGCCAGCTCTTTGTGTTCG
>CALCTR010000021.1 GCA_937906925.1 uncultured Alphaproteobacteria bacterium | reverse complement strand
ATACCTACTTATATTTTAACACCCTTTTTTACTTTCTGTCAACTATCTTTATTTTGATTTTAAAAAACTTCTTCTAAAAAAGCAGATTTTACTTTTTTTAATCCGACAGAATCAAAACTGACCTCTAAAGCATCACCATTATCTTTTATAACCGTACCATCTCCAAATAATTCGTGGTGGACACGTTTACCGATACGCTTTGACTTTATAGACTTCTTTACTTCAAAAGAGGGGGAATAAAAATTATCTTCATCAATAGGATTAAGCGTTTCACGCTCCCACCGGCTCTTGTTTCTGCTTTTATCTTCATAAGATTCAACATTAAAAAATGATGTTCTTCTTTCATATGTATCTTTTTTATATTTAAAGCCAGAAGTACCGGACCAAGCCGGTTCTATCATATCCATTTTTTGAGATTTCGCCGCCGGATTGTTTAAAATGATATGCTCTGTGGGCAATTCTTCAATAAATCTGGAGGGCAATGCATTTTGCGTTTGACCGTACATACGCCTGTTACAAGCAAAAGAGATAAAGGCTCTCTCTCTGGCCCGCGTAATGCCGACATAAGCCAAGCGACGCTCCTCTTCCAATCCATTTTCACCTGATTCATCCAACGCCTTTTGATGGGGAAACAACCCCTCTTCCCACCCCGGCAAATAAATATGCTTAAATTCCAAGCCCTTAGAAGCGTGCAAGGTCATTACAACCAACTGATCTGCTAAAGCCTGTTCATCAACATCTGTTACCAATGTAGCGTATTCAATAAACTCTTCTATACTCTTAAACTCATCTAAAACCGTATAAAGTTCCATCAAGTTTTCAACTCTGCCACCAGCTTCAACCGATTTATCCTGCTTCCACATTTGAATGTAACCCGACTCATTTAAAATATAACGAGCAACTTCTGCCGGAAAAGCACTCATCGCCTTTTCACGTGCCTGTTTTAACAATAAAATAAATCCATCTAATGTTTTACGTAAAAGCGGTTTTAATGGTGCCCAGGTAATCGCATCATAAAGACTGATTTTCTTTTCTTTTGCTGTTTGCATGAGTGTTTCAAGTGCTTGCGGACCAACACCGCGACGCGGTTTATTCACCACTCGCAAAAATGCCAAATCATCACTTGGATTTAACACCAATCTTAAATAAGCAACCGCATCCTTAATTTCTTCACGCTCATAAAACTTAAATCCTCCGATAATTTTATACGCAATACCAAACCGCATCAAAACTTCTTCAAATTGGCGGGTTTGAAACGTTGCCCGAACCAAAATAGCCATATCGCTTAACGGCATCCCTTTGCGATTTTCTTGCATAATCAAAGTGGCTATTTTTTCCGCCTCTTGCAAACCGGACCAATATCCCGTTACTTTTACTTTTTCCCCCTCATTGCCTAACTCATCCGCAGTCTTGAGCGTTTTTCCCAACCGACCTTGATTAAACTTTATTAAACCGGAAGCTGCACCTAAAATATGAGCCGTAGAGCGATAATTTCTCTCTAACCGAATAATTAACGCTGTTGGAAACACCTTTTGAAAAGACAAAATATTTTCTACCTCAGCACCACGCCAAGAATAAATAGACTGATCGTCATCACCAACACAACAAATATTACCGTGTCCTTTAGCCAACAACCTAAGCAATAGATATTGTGCTACATTGGTGTCTTGATATTCATCTACCAAAATATAGTGAAATTGCTTTTGATAAAGAGCTAAAATATCCGGATTTGATTGAAATAAAGCCAACGGCAACAGCAACAAATCACCAAAATCAACCGCATTTAAGGTTCTTAACCGCTCCTGATATTTTTGATAAAACCACAAGGCACGCCCCTCACAATATCCACTGTTTTGTGCCACCGTTACTTGTGAAGGGAGCAATCCTTTATCTTTCCATCGTTGAATAACATCCAACAAAGATGCTGGCGTATATTTTTTTATATCCACACCGGCTTCTTGCATCATTTGCTTTAAAAGACGCTCCTGATCATCCGAATCTAAAACAATAAAATTAGAATCCAATCCTAAAGCAGAGCCATGCTTTCTTAAAATACGAATACCGATAGAATGAAACGTACCCAACCAAACAGAAAAAGCATCAGCACCAATCATTTTTTCCAACCGCTCTTTCATCTCTTTAGATGCTTTATTAGTAAATGTAACAGCTAAAATTTGCCATGGCATTGCTTTTCTTTGTTGTAAAATATAGGCGATACGCGTTGTTAAAACTCTGGTTTTACCCGTACCGGCTCCAGATAGTACAAGTAAAGGACCCTCCGTTGTTTCAACCGCCTGACGCTGTTCTTTATTCAATTCATTTAAAAAAGCAGGTGCCGGTTGAAAAACAGGTTCAAAGGCCGTATCCGTTATTGGTTCTTCTATCTCAAATAAATCCATTTTACACTCTAAAATATACTGTTTTTGTTCTCACATAATAATACTTTTTTTACGTTTCTTGTCAAGCGTTTCAAACAAAAAAAAGAGGGCTTTTAAAACAAAAGCCCTCTTTTTAATCAAGTTAACAGATTTAATCTTCTGATGAATCGCTTTCACAAATGATTCTGTATAAATCTTCTGCACTTTTAGCACGACGCAGTTTTTCAGTTACGGATTCATCTCTTAATAAACGAGATAAACGTGCCAACGCTTTTAAGTGGTCTGCCCCAGCCTCTTCCGGCACAAGCAACAGAAAAACCAAATCAACCAACTTGCCATCTACCGCTTCAAAATCAACTGGATTTGTACGAACAAAAGCACAAAAGATTTTATCCAAACCCAATAAACGGGTATGTGGCAAAGCAACACCATAGCCAACACCTGTTGTACCCAGTCGTTCTCTTTCTACCAGCGCATCCAAAATAACGCGACTGTCTACACCTGTCATCGGTGCCGCTAACAAAGATAAATCTTCAAGTAATTTTTTCTTACTGTCTGAAGCAAGGTCAATAACGACCCCGTCTTTAGACAGGATATCAACTATTTTCATTTTTACCTACTTTTGTTTTGGATCAACCCAACCAATATTTCCGTCAGAACGGCGGTAAACCATATTTAAACCACCGTGAGCCGTGTTTTTGAAAAGTAATGCCGGTAAGTTTTCCAAATCCATCTGCATAACAGCTTCACTAACTGTGCAAACCGGAATTTGTGTTTGCATTTCAGCAATGATAACCGGTGCATCAACAGAGTCCTCTGTTTCATTGACGGCTTCAATAACAGACATATCAGCCATTTCAACAACACTTTTACGCTCTGTTAATTTGTTTTTATACTTGCGTAATTGACGGGATAATCTTGAAACAGCACCATCTAAGGATGCATAAGCATCAGCTGATGAAGCTGAAGAACGGATAACAGCCCCTGTTTTGGGATGAACTGTTAATTCTGTTTTGATTTCGCTACCGTCTCTTGTAACACGTACGTCAGCACTGACAGCTTCATCAAAATACTTTGAAACAGATGAATCTAATGCCCCTTCGGCATAGATACGAAAATTATCACCTAAATTGATTTGTTGTCCGGAAATTAATATTTGCATTGTTTTTTCTTTCCTGTTAATGTAAAAATTATAAAACTTCAGGCTTTCACTTTACTCCGTTTTAAATAAATTGTCAAGAGTTCTTATAATGTCAAACAAAAATCACGCCTTTGGTTTGTATATTCATTGGCCTTATTGTCTTAATAAGTGCCCTTATTGTGATTTTGCAAGCAAAGTTATCCCCTTAATTGATGAAGAAATGCTTTTAAAGGGATATTTGAGAGATATTCTTTTTTTTAAAGAGAAATTTGGCCCGATTCCATCTGTTTCTTCTGTTTTTTTTGGTGGCGGAACCCCCTCTTTGATGAGTGAAAAAATGTTTGATTCTCTGCTAACCCTTTTAAACAAGCACTTTTGCATCCAAAAAGAGGCTGAAATTTCACTGGAAGCCAATCCGGATACCATTAATTTAAAAAAAATGGCAAGTTTTAAACAATCAGGATTAAATCGCCTCTCCATCGGCGTCCAATCATTGAATGAAAAAGATTTAAAATTATTAGGACGCATACACAGCGTTCAAACCGCACTTATGCGTATAGAAGAAGCACAAAAAATTTTTGACAAGGTCAGCATTGACTTAATTTATGCCAGATACAAACAAAGCCTTAAAAGCTGGGAAAAAGAATTGCAATTTGCATTAAGTCTCGGCCTAACCCACTATTCTCTTTATCAATTAACCATTGAAGAAGGCACTGCTTTTTATAAAAATAATATTCCGCAAATTTCAGAACTACAGGCCAAACGCCTTTATCAATTAACAGAAGATATAATGACCCATAATGGTATTTTACCTTATGAAATATCCAATTATGCCAAAAAGGGTTTTGAATGCCGACATAACCTTCTTTATTGGCACGCAAAAGACTATCTGGGCATCGGTCCTGCAGCTCACGGACGAATCAATCTAATCGCAACAGAAAATAAAAAAGAGGTATCCGCTTGGTTAAAAAACACATCACAAATATCCATGTTATCCCCAAAGGAGAAAGAGGAAGAATGCCTTTTAATGGGGTTACGCCTTATTCAAGAGGGATATCCTATCACCAATATCAGTAACGACAAGATTAAAAAAGCTCTTAAAAACAAATGGATTACCCTTAAAGACAATAAAATCTTTACCACCCAAAAGGGGCGAATAATGCTTAATCAGCTTATTTTGCTTCTAAGCTAATCAAAAGCAGGATTTGCCGGTGAAACTTTGATAATTCTGTTTTTGCCTCTGATTTGAAAAATCTCCAACAAACGGTCATTTGTACCATCCTCATTTAATCTGAAACGACCATTGATACCCAAATAACCGTTCCTGTCTAAAAGGGCTTTTTTGTTTAAAGACCCTTTTTGGGATAAATAGCTAACCAATGAAATACCATCATATCCCAAAGCTGAAACCATTATTGGCTTTACTGAAAATGCAT
>CALCTR010000020.1 GCA_937906925.1 uncultured Alphaproteobacteria bacterium | reverse complement strand
ACTTAGTAAAAATCGATCAATATTCATCAGTATTTAATGAAGAAATGATTCAATTGTTTGAAAAAAATAAATTTTCTAAAGATGGTACAAGTTTATTTGAAAAAGTTAACGAATTACTACAAGAACCACTTGATAAAATTGAAAAATCAGTAAAAGGAGAAACATATTGTCCGCAAAACATATTTGAAGCGGGAATATTTTTAAACTTTTTAGATAAAAAGGTAGAACAAAAAGAACAGCCTCTAGCCGAGGATTATGAAGATTTTAAAGATGCAAAACCCAATCAGGTGGTTACCTTTAACGGTTACAAAATCAGAAAAACTTTTGTTAAAAAATATCAGGCAACAGGTTATGTGGCCTATTTGGATGTTAATGATGCCCTGATAAAATCATGGTATTTGGGTGCGGGTAATGAAGCCTCCAAATACCTCTATACTGCCGTTGCACCTATTGATTTATCCCTTGTTTTTGGCAAGACGGCCGACCCTGAAAACCTTAAAAAGATTAAATTTTCTCACGGTGAAAATATATTATACGCCAGATCCAAATCTCACGAGTCCTATTATGATGTTAAAGAAGTAACAAATATCCATGTTATACCCGCAACACCTGTAATTAAGCGGGTTTTAAGAAGTTTACATCGGGGCGATATTGTTACCGTCCATGGATACCTCACAGACTGGGGCGGCACAGGGGATCTTGACTGGATTTATTTTGAAACAGCCAGAACCCCAAGTGATATACATACAGATGCACTATATGGAGGCAAAATTGCACAAAAATGCAAACAACTCTACCTCACAAAAATCATCTTAAACGGATATGAATATGAATGATATTCAAGCCGAATGGATAGCTATTAACCAACGGATTTTTAAGGCCCATATCGCTGATGTGGATGGCAATTTGACAAAAGCTTATGAGAATGCCGAAAAACTTTCCGATGCGGTTATTTTAGCCATTCAATCCTTTTTAAAACAGCAAATTCCTTTTGCTCTTTCTTCTGCCAGACCGTTTAAAGAGGGTTCTTTACTTTTTGACATTCCCAAAAATGTTTTTAATCAGTTAAATGATGAAGCTTTAAAATTCTTTTTTATCTTTTCAGAAATGGGGTGTACCGCCCTTTCCTTTTACAAGGATGAAAATACCAATATTTGTGTCCATGAAACGGATTTGGTAGATTTTTTTCAAATTCCGAATCGTGATATACTAAAAAAACTAAATAAAACAGCACTTTTTGATGAAATTGCCAACGCTCTTTTTTTAACGGATATCTGCTACTATAAGGCCGATAAAAAATATGGATTTCACTTAAAACTAACGGATTTTGCCATTAAACAGACCCTTCAAAATCCAACCTATATTCTTAATATCACCCATAAAATAAATGATTATTTGCAAAAGAATTATCCTTTTTTAGTTGCCTATTGTTCCAGAAAAACTCTTAATATCCTGTTAAAAGGGGCTGACAAGGAACTGTCTGTTCGCTATTTGGCACAAAAATTCCATCTAAAACTCTCAGAGATTGTAGCCACAGATGATCAAGGTACTTTAGAGGGCATCGGTTATCATCTGATTAAGCATGCGGGTGGTTTTTCAACAAATATTTATGATAAAGACCTCTATCCTCCCTTTCCTTTGCCTCTTATTTCAAATAATAACGGGGTAGATGCCTGGTTCTTTTTAAATGAGCATCTTCACTATCAATCTCCGATTTTGGGGTATTAAGTATCAGTTTTCTCCTGTCATTTGACAAAAAAAGCCTTCTCTAGTATACTCTATATAATAAGTAAGGGATATATTACTGACTCTATGCGAGAGGAAAAACCTTTTAATCCTGAAAAAGGCTTTAATAAAGCTATTTATGTTTTAGCTGATAGAAAAACATCTTCTCCGGTGAGCATGTTTTTGCCCCACATAAACACCCAAAATCGTTAATTACTGTATTATCCCACAGGCAATTCTGTTTCCGCCACCGCCTAAGGGAACAGGCGTATCGCTATAATTATCTCCCGACTGATGAATAACAAAACTTTTACCTCTGATTTCATTTAAAGATAAATGATAATTATAAAAAGAGGTTTTAACTTTACCGTTTTTATCTGCCATTAAAAAAGGCAAATCTCCTTTATGCCCCGCTCCATCAGGGCCTAAATGGGTGTTTGTTTTTTGAGGGTCATAATGATTACCGGCTAAAGCAGCTAAAATGACTTTTCCTGTTTTATCTCTCATCGGTTGACAACTGCCGTATTCATGAATGTGAAAACCGTGTTCTCCTGATGGTAATCCGTTAATATCCACTTGAAACAATAGACCATCCAATGTATCACTAATAATAACGGTACCGATTTTTTGCCCTTGTTCATCAACAGATAACAAATAAATGTCTGCCGTTACTTTTTCACTTTTTAAACAACAGGCTGACGAAATTAAAAATATTGCAAATAAAAATTTTTTCATTCCATACTCCTTTGTTATTCATATAAACAATCAACTTAAAATAACAAGAGTATATCCGCCTAAACTAAAGTTAAAAAATTGATTAAAATCCTTAATAAAAACATCTTGTTATTTTCAACATATAAAAATAAACAAACCCATACTTTTTTCTTGACATTTAATTAATATCAGTGTCTTCTAAAAAGAGACAACTATAACAAAGGAGAAACCATGAGGTATTCAAACACGGCTCTCAGAGAGCTCAAAAAAAGATATAAAAACATTTTGATAAAATGTGCTCTCATCAATACAGTTGCCCTATTAACTTTTGCCATACCGGCTATGGCTGATATAGGCAATAATGAATATGTTACTTCTAATACAAAGAAAGAAATCACTGTCAATACATCCGACATTTCGTTCTTTCAGGAAAATGTAACAAATCGCGAAGACAACCAATCTTTTGGCGGTTATGTTTTTGTTGACAGAGGATCATCCTTAACAGTTAAAGATTCCTCTTTTTCAAACATAACATTTGATGGAAACGGCACAATTTTTGCTACGCGAACACCAAAAGATAATTTGGTTGCCACCTTAGATGTTTCAAACTCTATCTTTAATAATAATCACACAACAGGAGATGGTGGAGCTATTGCCAATTACAGTGAATTAACCATTTCTAATTCTGTATTTACAAACAACACATCTCATTTAGAACAAAATAAAAACGGTCAATATACTCTGGCTATAGGAAGTGATACACCAATAGGCGGCGGAGCTATTGCTTTAGGTTCTGTTTCTGCAACAAAAATTGCCAGTATCTCAAATACATTATTTACAGAGAATATTTCCGGTTTAAATGGGGGGGCAATCGGTACACGTTTAGGAGCTCATGGATATAACAAAGAGGCAACGTTAGATATTGAAGCCTCTTTTACAAAAAATAAAGCTTATCAAAATGGGGGAGCATTTTATAACACCTTTTATACCAACAACAATTTAGAAAAAGGTAACGGTGTTACCGTTAAAGGAAATTTCATATCAAATGAAGCTGGCTTAAATGGCGGAGCTATTTACAATGACGGTAGTATTGATAATTCGGGGAAGGGAGAACCCGGTGGTGTCATGACCATTACCAATTCAATATTCATGTCTAACAAGGCTGGTCATTTGGGTGGGGCTTTATATAATACCGGAATTATTACATTCAACGGGACAAATATTTTTTCCAAAAATACAGATCGTACCGGTTTCAATGATATTCACAATATAGGAACCCTCTCTTTTAATGGTGCCGTAACATTAGATGGGGGTATCTCAGGTAACGGAATTATTACTTTTGAAAATAATTCTTCATTAACCGCTACTCTTCAAACAACAACCATTTTAGCTGATACTGTTGCATTCAAAGGAAATAACTCTTTTAATTTAACCGTTGCGAATGGATTGGCTGATGCAGATTATGATTTTATTACCGCAACAACTCTTAGCGGATTAGAACATGTTAAAATCATTGACAATGTAGCTTATAACCTTATTTTAACTGAAGAGGGAAAAATAAGAGTTTCTGTCAAATCCGGCACAGAAATAGCCAAAAACATTGATGTACCTATCACCACTCAAGAAGCCAATACTCTTTCGGCGATTATCAGTTCAAATCTTAATTCTACAGAAAAAGGCAATCTGTTAGCAAGTGCTATTTCTGAAGCATTACAAACCGGCAATGCGTCTGCAGCCGTTGAAGCTGCCAAAACAGCCGCACCGACAACGGCTCAAGTTGTTACGGGAATTGCCAAAGAGGCATCTTCAACCGTTTCTCGTATTTCAACAAACCGTATGGATAGCTTAAAAGGACGCTCCGGCGGTGATATCTTACACAAAGCCGGCCTTTGGATGCAAGGTCTTTATAACCATACAAAACAAGATGCTACCACTTCTTCAGATGGATTTAAAGCAAATTCTCGTGGGCTTGCACTTGGCGTTGATAAAGAGCTAACAGAGGAAACCACAGTTGGTATCGGTTATGGTTATATGAAGACTGATGCCGACTCTTATGGCCGTGATATGAACGTCGACGGGCACAATTTCTTCCTTTATGGTAAATATCAACCCAGTCAATGGTATATCAGTTCTGTTCTAAATTATAATTATTCAAAATATACTGAAAAGAAATATCCACTCGGCATTCAACTGAGAAGTGAATACAATGTTAACTCTTATGGTGCAGAACTTATGAGCGGATACGATTTAGATAACGGTTTGACACCGGAAATGGGCTTTAGATATTTGTTGATTGACGCAGACTCTTATGATGACGGCATGCAACGTGTTCGCTCTAAGAGAGATGATGTTTTAACAGCTGTAGCCGGTATCAAATATGCTACCCGTTTAAAATCAAAGGGTATTCTCTTTAAACCCAGTGTCAAATTAGCAGCAACTTATGATGTTGTATCAGATAATTCATCAGCCAATATCTTAGTTTCCGGCGGAAACAGCTATAATGTAGATGGTTCTCGTCTTCACCGTTTTGGAGTAGAAGCGGGTGCCGGTGTTACAGCCTCGCTCGGCAACATTGATTTGACAGTGGAGTATAACGGAGCCTTCCGTCAAGATTATAAATCACAAGGCGGTATGATTAGAGCAAGATATAATTTCTAATCTTTCAAATGCTCCCTTTAAACCCTCGTTAAAAACGAGGGTTTTTCATTATTTTAGTTCTACCTTAATGTTTGTAAGTATAAAAATTTAACGTGCCTAAGCCTCTCTTAAGCACGTTAAAC
The DNA here is from genome assembly GCA_937906925.1 of uncultured Alphaproteobacteria bacterium. GTDB lineage: Bacteria > Pseudomonadota > Alphaproteobacteria > CAAHEQ01 > UBA3637 > RGIG4140. The sequence continues at coordinate 15,360 of CALCTR010000020.1, read as the reverse complement.
AAACCTTACTGTTTTAAAAGTTTTATTTCTTTGTAACAATAAAAATAAGACCTTTTTCAACGCCGACAATCACAACAGCATCACCGGTTTTTAACGGTTTATCACAAACAGCCAGCCAAACCGTATCACCGATTTTAACTTTTGATTTACCATCAACAACATCTTGCAATAAAACAGCTGTATTGCCCACATATTGAGCGGCTAAATCGTTTAAATTTTTATAATTTGCCTCACCGCTAAAGTGTTTTTGCACTTTTAAGTAAATCCATAATCCAATCCCTGTTGTAATACAAGAAGCCAGAGCAAAAACAACTAATTGATATTCAATAAGATCCGGTATCCAATCTAAATACATACCTGTGGAAACAAGTATACTTGCCAAACCAAACCAAACTAAATACACGCCCGGAATAAAAAGTTCTAATAAAACCAAAAATAATCCCAATGCACCCCATTCTATATACGACATGATCTATCCTTTCTTATTTTGTGTACCTAAAACATCTTTTGCAATTTCAGCTATACCGGCTATTGAATTCATAACATTTTGTGTTTCAAGCGGCATCATAATCAGTTTTTGATTAGGTGAAACAGCAATCCCTTTTAAAGCATCAATATATTTTTGACCCAAGAAGTAATTAATAGCGTTAATATTACCTTTTTTAATTGCCTCTGAAACAATAGCGGTTGCTGTTGCCTCTGCTTGTGCAATACGTTCTCTGGCTTCAGCTTCTCTAAAGGCAGCTTCTTTTTTACCTTCAGCCTCTAAGATAAGGGCTTGTTTTTCACCCTCTGCCTTTAAAATTTCAGCTTGACGCAACCCTTCCGCATCCAAAATGTTAGCACGTTTTTCACGTTCTGCTTTCATTTGTCTGGCCATGGCATCAATCAAATCATGTGGCGGATTGATATCTTTAATCTCAACACGAGTAACTTTTACACCCCAAGGAACAGTTGCCTCATCAACAACAGCCAATAACTTGTGGTTAATAACATCACGCTGTGATAATAAATCATCAATATCCATGCCACCGATAACCGTTCTGATATTGGTCATAACAAGATTTGAAATCGCTAATTGCAAATCAGCAACCTGATAAGCAGCTGAAACCGTATCTTGTATCTGATAGAACAAAACAGCATCCACACGTACCATCGCATTATCTTTTGTAATAGCTTCTTGCGTCGGAACATCTAAAACCTGTTCCATTTTGTTAATTCTAGAACCAATTTTTTCAAAAACAGGTACTAAAAGAGCAAAACCCGGCCGTAATGTCCTTGAATATTTACCTAAATTTTCAACAGTGTACTCATAACCTTGACGAACAATGACAACACTTTTCATCACAATAACAACGGCTAATGCAGCCAAAATTAAAAACAAATACATTTTCTTCTCCTTATTTTTTGGTGTTTTTATCTAAGCGAACAAGATACGGTTTATAAATCTTATCCCGACTGAGTGTATGCCCTAAAAACCAAGCTTTCAAAAAATCAGCAGCCTGCCCTGAGAGTTGTTCTTTCTCCCGCTTAGTTGTAGCCTTGTGAAAATTAACTCTGATTTCTGAAATATTTTTGATAAAGGCGTGGTGGCTCTTTTCATGTGAGGCCATATCAGGAAACCCCACCTGTTTCATGATATTTTCTTCTTCCGGGAAATGATTGCGTGCATAATCATAGCATTTTTCAAACACGTTATCCATAGAGGTCATCTCTCTGGATGCCGTATACACATAAGCCTCATTTATAATTTTGATAAAGTCCCGATGTGCCTTATCAAGAGGGGCATATCCCACCTCCATGTTTTTTGACCAACGAACCCTTTTGTCCATACCCCCGTCTCCTTTTTTTATCTAGACATTAAATAAGAAATGCACAACGTCCCCGTCATTCATTGTATATGTTTTACCCTCTTGTCTGAGTTTGCCGTTTTCTCTGGCCCCAACTTCTCCGTTAAAAGCGACATAATCTTGATAAGACACGACCTCAGCACGAATAAAACCACGCTCAAAATCCGTATGAATAATACCTGCCGCCTGTGGGGCCAATGTCCCGTGTCGCATCGTCCAGGCATGAGCTTCTTTAGGACCTGAAGTAAAGAATGTTTCTAATCCTAAAAGTTTATAACCGGCTTTAATAATACGATTTAAACCCGTTTCCGTTAGTCCTAATGTTTCTAAAAACTCTTTTTGTTCTGCCACATCAGTTAAAGAGGCAACCTCTGCTTCAATGGCCGCAGAAATAATCACACTGGAATTACCCTGCTCTTTAGCCATCTGCTCAACTTTTTTAGAATATTCATTACCCGTTGCGGCACTGGCCTCATCCACATTACAAACATATAAAACCGGTTTACCCGTCAACAAACACAGTTGATTAAATATTTTTAACCCCTCAGGATCAGTAGGTTTTGCCAGTCGTGCCGGTTTACCCGCCCGCAAAACATCTAAAACAGGAGTCATAACCAAAACATATGCCTTAGCCTCTTTATCTCCGGTTTGTGCTTTTTTCTGCAATGGGACAATTCTTTTTTCCAAACTTTCCAAATCGGCAAGCATTAACTCAGTCTCTACCGTTTCGGCATCCCGAATAGGGTCAACAGACCCCTCAACGTGGACGATATTACCATCATCAAAGCATCGCAACACATGGATAATGGCGTTGGTGTTACGGATATTTGCCAAGAACTTGTTGCCCAAGCCCTCGCCCTTTGATGCACCCTTTACAAGGCCTGCGATATCGACAATCTCGATAGTTGTGGGCACCACACGCTTGGGGTTGTCAATCTCAACAAGCTTCGTAAGACGCTCATCGGGCACGGTGATAACGCCCACATTGGGTTCGATAGTACAGAAGGGGAAGTTTGCCGCCTGCGCACGCGCATTCGACAAGCAGTTAAAGAGTGTCGACTTACCAACATTTGGTAGTCCTACAATTCCACATTGTAATGCCATAAATATATCAATTTTTCAATTTTCCTTTTTTAAAAATTTTAGTCTGCCTGCGAAACATTTACCAGCGCCTCGCGGTAAGAGTTCAAGATGCGCGACTTCGAGATAAAGCCTAAATAGTGGTTCTCCTTATCCACCACGGGGAGCATCCAGGTGTTGCCCTGCTCGAAGCGAGGCATAATGCTCTGAATCATCTCGTGCTCCAAAATCTTATCCGCTGGCTGAATCATATAGTGCATAATCGAGCGCGACCACTTATCGCGGTTAAACATATCACGGCGCAGGTCATCGAGCTGCACAATGCCGAGCAACCTGCCCTGATTATCCAGCACGGGGAAGATGTTGCGGCGGGCACTTGATATGATGTTTACCACATCGCCCAAGGTGATATTCTCGCGTAGGCGCACAAAGTCGGTCTCCATAAGCTCGTCAAGGCGCAAGAATACGAATGCCGAAGAGTCCTTGTCGTGTGTGAGCAACTCACCACGCATACGCAACTGCTTGGTGTAGATAGAGTCGCGGTCGAGACCATAGTTCACGGCAAACGACATACACGACACAATCATCAGCGGGATAAAGAGGCCGTAGCCATTCGAGAGCTCGGCGATAAGGAATATCGAGGTCAGGGGCGCCTTCATCACACCCGACATCACACCAGCCATACCGGCCAATGTGAACGAGGTAATCGAGATATCCCAACCAAAGACCGTGCGACAGATAACCGCCAATGTAGCACCCGCAAAGGCACCCACGAACAACGAGGGTGCAAATGTACCACCGACACCGCCAGCTGCATTTGTCGTAGCCATAGCCACCACCTTGAAGAGCATCACGGCGATAAGGTAGATAATCAGGAACCAGTCAGCATCGCTAAGGGTGTAGAATAGCGTGTTGTTGAATAGTTGCTGAGTGTTGCCGTGCATCAAGCCCACAAAGCTGTCGTGGCCCTCGCCATAGAGGGGTGGGAAAATGAAGATGAGGATACCGAGCGAGATACCTGCATAGAGCCACTTGCGCCACTGCTGAGTGATGCGGTTGTAGAAGCCACCCACCTTAGAGTTTACCGAGGTGAAGTAGTAGGCCATAACACCGCAGAAGCAGCCGAGAAGCACGAAGAGGGGTATCTGCGCCACCTGAAACATATCCTCGGTATCGAGTGATACGGCAATGATGGGCGAGAAGCCGTGCAACGAGAGCGAGATAATAGTCGCTGTCATCGAGGCTATAAGTAGCGGAATAATAGACTTCGAGGTGATGTCGAGCATCAAAATCTCAAGTACAAAGACCACACCCGTGATAGGTGCCTTAAAGACCGCAGCCACCGCAGCACCAGCACCGCAACAGAGCAGCAGTGTGATGTTCTTGTAGTTGAGGCGGGCGAGCTTACCAATATTCGAGCCTATGGCGGCACCCGTCAAGACGATAGGTGCCTCAGGGCCTACCGAACCACCAAAACCGATGGTCGTAGCACCACCCACGATAGATGTCCAGCAGTTGTGTCCCGCGATGCGTGAGTCCTTACGCGACATAGCGTAGAGCACTCGCGTAACACCCTCCGAGATGCCGTCTTTGACGATATGCTTCACAAAGAGCGTGGCGAGGATAATACCGATAGCGGGGTAGACCAGATACATCCACTGCGCCTGATCGACAGGTGTCCACGAGGTGAGCAGATGTGTGATTGTGTGGAGTAGCGTGTTGAAGATAAAGGCTCCGATACCCGCACACAGACCCACGATGATAGCCAATATGGCCATCGCCTGTGAGTTCGTGAGGCGGTGGGTTAGATAGAGGTAGCCCTGATAGATGCTCTCCTTGATATTTGCTTCTAATCGCTTCATTTTGCGCGATATTCGTTCTTAAATCTCTTATTTGCGGTACTCTGCAGCCTGACGAGCGATAAGCTCCTTGTCCTCGAAATAGTTGATGCGCATAGCGTTACGCACATCGTGCAAGGTCTCGGCAGCAGCCTTGCGTGCCTCCTCCGAGCCACGGCGCAAAATCTCGTATACCTCCTCGATATGCTGCTCGTAGTGCTTGCGGCGCTCACGGATAGGCTCCAGCATCTCCTCCAATACGGCGATAAGCAACTTCTTGCACTTTACATCGCCCAAGCCACCACGGCGGTAGTGCTCCTTCATAGCCTCCAAATTCTCGTAGTCGGGGCAATACTTGGCAAAGTGCTCAGGGCGTGAGAAGGCATCGAGGTAGGTGAAGACGGTGTTGCCCTCAACCTTGCCCGGATCGGTAATCTTGAGGTGGTCGGGGTCGGTGTACATACTCATAACCTTCTTCTTGACATCCTCGGCCGTATCCGAGAGGTATATGCAGTTGCCCAACGACTTCGACATCTTAGCCTTGCCATCGGTGCCTGGTAGACGCAAGCATGCCGCGTTTGTGGGAAGCATAATCTCTGGCTCAACAAGCGTCTCGCCATATACCGAGTTGAATTTGTGTACAATCTCGCGAGTCTGCTCAATCATGGGCTCCTGGTCCTCACCTACGGGTACCGTGGTGGCGCGGAATGCTGTGATGTCGGCAGCCTGTGAGATAGGGTAGGTGAAGAAACCTACGGGCGTGCCCTTACGCTGCTGGTTCTCCTGCTCCTCGCCATTCTCGGCAAAGCCACGTAGCTGAATCTCGGCCTTTACAGTGGGGTTACGCTGTAGACGCTGCACCGTCACCAGGTTCATGTAGTAGAACGCAAGCTCGGTTAACTCTGTTACGTACGACTGAATGAAGATGGTCGACTTTGTTGGGTCGATGCCGCACGATAGATAGTCAAGCGCCACCTCGATGATGTTCTCGCGAACCTTATCGGGATTGTCGGCATTGTCGGTGAGTGCCTGAGCATCTGCAATCATGATGAATATCTTGTCGTAGATGCCAGTGTTTTGAAGCTCTACGCGACGGCTTAACGAGCCAACGAAGTGTCCGAGGTGTAGTTTACCTGTTGGGCGGTCACCAGTGAGTATTATCTTTGCCATAATTAGTTGTTTTACTTTGCATTAGAAGTTATGTGCGTGCGCGTACAATCTTATACGCGCGATACAGCGGACAAAGATATAAAAAAAACGCAGATTCTGCCATAAATAGTTGCAGGTATAGTTTTTTTTTATAACTTTGCAATAACTAAACACTCTATCCTTATAAAACTATGACTATCATTCAACTCGAGTATCTTCTTGCGGTGGCAAATTGCGGTAGCTTTTCGCTTGCTGCAGAGCACTGTTTTGTGACGCAGCCATCGCTTTCGATGCAGGTTAAGGCGCTTGAGGAGGAGCTCGGCGTAGTGCTTCTCGATCGTACGAAGAAACCTATTATCCCTACGGCTGTAGGTGAGGTGGTGTTGGAGCAGGCGCGTGAAGCTTTGCGCTCCTATAAGCATATCCATGAGACGGTTGCTGAGATGCGTGGCGATACGGCAGGTAAGATGCGTCTGGGTGTTATCCCTACCATTGCTCCCTACCTGTTGCATAAGTTTATTCCCACGTTTGTTAAGGAGTATCCTAAAGTCGAACTTGAGATACACGAGATGGTCACGGCCGATATTATCGAGGCGTTAAAACGTGATCGCATAGACGCTGCGCTTGTGGCGTCAGGAACGTGTGGTGAGGGTATTACGGAGCATGATCTATTCAGTGACCACTTCTATGCCTATGTCTCGCCGTCGCATCCGTTGTTCGAGCGCTCGAATATCCGTATCGAGGATATCGACTTTAAGGATTTGATTCTTTTGAGCCGAGGTAATTGTATGCGTGATCAGATATTTGAGCTCTGTCAAGCAGCGCATGAGATACCTTCGCACTTCTACTTTGAGTCAGGTTCGCTCGATACGCTTATGCGTATGGTTGACTGCACAGCGTGCATGACCATTATTCCTGAAATGGCATTGGAATTCATCCCGTTATCGCGTCGCAATCGTGTTAAGACTATTGCCAAGGGTGCAACGTCGCGTCGTGTGGCATTGGCTGTTAGTCGCACCTATGTTAAGCAGTCGATTGTGGAGGCTCTTCGCCAGACTATATTAAAGTGTGTAGACCAGGAGAAGATATAGATGGGTACGAAGTAGAAGAATATAGTTATTTTAATTATAACGAATATAAGTGTTGAGGTTGGTGTCATGTTGCCAACCTCAATTCTTTTGTGTGGACAGCTCTATTTAGATAGCCGATAGCTTTGGAATTTCATATTTTTTGTGTATATTTGCAAGAATTAAGCGCGTGCGTGCGTTATATGTATGTCTGCGTGCGTGCGCTGCCTAAAAGAGTGTTAACGTGTAAATTATTGTAAAACAGTAAAATAAAATTATGGAGAATTTGCAGAAGCTTATTGATACGATAGTCGAGGCGATTGACGACAAGAAGGGACAGGGTATTGTGTCTCTTGATTTGTCGGGATTTGATGGTGCCATTTGTTCGCATTTTGTGGTTTGTCACGCTGATTCTACAACGCAGGTCGATGCTATCTCGAGTGGCATCGAGGAGAAGGTGTTTGAGGTTATGGGTGAGTGGCCAGCACGTGTGGAGGGTCGTCAGAATGCCTTCTGGGTGGCTATGGACTACACCGATGTGATTGTTCATATCTTCCAGACCGATTTGCGCGACTACTATCGTTTGGAGGAGTTGTGGGCAGATGCACCCATGAAACGCTATGAGTTTGGTGATTAGAAGTTGTGATGTTGTCGTAAGATTTTTAGTGATTAAGAAATGGCAAATGTAAATAATGGCCCAGCACCAAGACCACGTTTCAACTTTATGTGGTTTTGGGCTATGGTGGCAATTGGTATTGTCCTCTATGCCATGTTTAGCGACTCGGATAGCCAGCCAATTAAGGGTGACTGGCAGATGGTCGAGGAGCTTGTTGAGGGTGGTTCGGTAGAGCGCATTGAGGTGCTCGATAACCATAAGATGAGTGTCTATTTGAACGAAGAGCATGTTGACTCCTTGCTTAAGGATAGTCGCTTTAAGGATATGCCTCGTGCAGGTGTGCAGATTCAGTTTACTTCGCACGGCGACCCATCTCTGTTCAGTGAGGATTTAAAGGCTGCAGAGGCTGTAGCTAAGCAGAATAATCCCGAGCAGAAGGATGTTAAGGTGGTCTATGGCTTTTCGGAAAAGGCGTGGTATGACTACATTTTTGACTTCCTCCCATGGATTCTAATCATCGTTGTGTGGTTCATTATCATGCGCTCGATGTCGCGTGGCGCCGGCGGTGGTGGCAATGGTCTTATGAACGTAGGTAAGGCTCGTGCCCAGATGTCGGATAAGAATAACAAAGATCGAGTAACATTCAAGGATGTTGCAGGCTTAGAGGAGGCAAAGGTCGAGATTATGGAGATTGTCGACTTCCTTAAGCATGCCGACAAGTATAAGGCACTTGGCGCGAAGATACCTCGTGGTGCTCTCTTGGCAGGCCCTCCGGGAACAGGTAAGACGTTGCTTGCTAAGGCTGTGGCAGGTGAGGCTAATGTCCCCTTCCTCTCAATTTCGGGTTCCGACTTTGTGGAGATGTTTGTTGGCGTGGGTGCCTCGCGTGTGCGTGACCTGTTCGAGCAGGCTAAGAAGGTGGCGCCATGTATCGTCTTTATCGATGAGATAGATGCTATCGGTCGCGCACGTGGAAAGAACTCGGGCTTCTCGGGTAACGACGAGCGTGAAAATACACTCAACCAGCTGCTTACGGAGATGGATGGTTTCCAGACGAATGCTGGTGTCATCGTGTTGGCAGCCACCAACCGCGTGGATATATTGGATAAGGCGCTTATGCGTGCTGGTCGTTTCGACCGCCAGATTGAGGTCGGTTTGCCCGATGTCAAGGAGCGTCAGGCAATCTTTGATGTGCATCTTAAGAAGTTGAAACTCGACGAGAAACTCGATCGCGAGTTCCTGGCAAAGCAGACACCTGGTTTTGCGGGCGCTGACATAGCAAACGTATGTAACGAGGCGGCGCTTATCGCTGCACGTAACGACCATAAGGTTGTCATGCAGCAGGACTTCCTCGCAGCTATCGACCGTATAGTAGGTGGCTTGGAGCGTAGAAATATGCCCATGAGCCCCGAGGAGCGTCGCTCAACAGCTATACATGAGGTTGGTCACGCTACGGTGATGTGGCGCTTGAAGAACTGCGATCCTGTGCTTAAGGTGACCATCATCCCACGTGGTCGCTCGCTTGGTGCTACATGGTATCTACCCGAGGAGCGCGCAAACCATAACGTAGAGCACTTCCGCCACAAGATGGCAGGCTTGCTCGGTGGTCGTATTGCTGAGCAGGAACTTATGGGTATCACCTCTACGGGTGCTATTAGCGACCTTGAGCGCACGTCGAAGACTGCATATGCCATGGTTGCTTACTACGGCATGAGTCCAAAGGTGGGTAACATCAGTTACTACGACTCTACGGGTCAGCGCGATATGTTCACTAAGCCATTCTCGGAGGAGACAGCACGACTTATTGATGAGGAGGTGCGTCGCATAGTGGATGAGGTTGTGGAGCTTACCCGTAAGATTATCAACGACGAGCGTGAGAATATCGAGCGTATAGCCGATGTATTGTTGGAGAAGGAGACCATCTTCTCGGAAGATATTGAGGCGGTGTTGGGTAAGAGCGCTCAGCAGATAGCTAAGGAGGAGGCAGAGACTAAGAGTGCAGAGGCTAAGGAGCAGGAGGGTGAAGACGCCCCAGAGCCCGAAATTAAGTATGTCTTGGAGCCTGATGTTAAGAGCCCCGAGACTGAGGATAACGAAGAGTAGTTGACATTAATTACGTTAAGTTATGAGTGATAAGATGCGAAATCTCATTGTGCGCACCCTGAGTGGCATTGTTCTATTGGCTGTGGTACTTGCTGCAGCCTATGGAGGAGTGTACGCCTATAGCGCCTTCCTTCTACTTATTGTTGCCGTGGGCATGTGGGAGTTCTATAATATTGCAGCTGCTACGGGTGCCGAGCCACGTCGTACGCTCGGTCTTGCAGCAGGTATTACGCTCTTTGTCACATCATTCTTCACCTTTATTGGCTATGTTGACCCAATGACATCGCGCTTTGGTGTCGATATGCTTATCGGTGGCATGCTCTACTTCTCGGTACTTATCCCGCTATGCTTCATTGTCGAGCTGTTCCATGGCTCGGAGACACCAATACGCAATGTTGCAACCACACTTATGGGTGTCCTCTACGTAGCATACCCCATGTGTCTCATGCTATTTATCCCAATCTTTATTGCGGGAGATTGGAGCCCCGAGGCCTTCCTCTTCTACCTCTTTATTGTGTGGGGTAACGACGTCTTTGCCTACCTTACAGGAGTGTCGTTTGGTCGTCACAAAATGGCACCACGCATTTCGCCCAAGAAGTCATGGGAGGGATTCGTTGGCGGTATAGCCGGTGCTCTGATTATGGGTGCTGTTGGCTCGTATGTCGTCGACGGAGACCTTGGCATGTGGCTCGGCTTAGCTGCCGTAGTTGCCATCACCAGTGTCTTTGGCGATTTGGTGGAGTCGATGTTCAAGCGTGAGGCAGGCGTCAAGGACTCGGGTAACATTCTACCAGGTCATGGCGGTATGCTCGATAGGTTCGATGCTCTGCTTATATCATCCCCCTTTGCGTATGTATATCTTGTGATATACTCGTTTATACTTGTCTACTAACCTAAAACACAGATACCTATGAAGATTAATAAAGAGGGCTACATCATTATCTCGGTTACTGGCATTATATGCCTTGCTATATGGTTCCTCGTCTACTTCTTTATCAAGGGGTGGGAGGCTTACCTATGGTTTATGGCAGGATTCTTGCTTATCTTCTGGTTCTTCGTGGCGGCGTTCTTCCGTGAGCCTCGCCGTGTGCAGATACACGATGCTGACGGCCTTGTGTTCTCGCCATGTGATGGCCGCGTGGTGGTTACGGAGGTTGTAACTGACGATGAATATCTTAAGGAGGAGATGTTGCAAGTCTCTATATTCATGTCGATTACCAATGTCCACATGAACTGGATGCCTGTTGGCGGCGAGGTGGAGTACACGAAACACCACCATGGACGTTTCCTTGTTGCATGGCACCCAAAGTCGTCAACCGAGAATGAGCGTACCACAACCGTAGTACGTCTTAAGGATGGTCGCAAGGTGCTTATTCGCCAGATTGCAGGTCTCATTGCTCGTCGTATTGTCAACTATATGAAGGTGGGTAAAAGTGTCGAGCAGAATAGCGTCTTGGGCTTTATTAAGTTCGGCTCGCGTGTAGATATACTCATCCCTAAGGATTCGGAGTTATTTGTAGAGATTGGCGACCCAGTTATTGGCTCACAGACCCCTATTGCGCGTATTAGCAACATTCATAAGGAGAATTAGTAGGTTGGGAGTATGACTTCTGATAAGATTATCAAGGGCTTAGCCACCATTGTTGTCATCGCTGCTATTATAGCCGTCGTGGGCTATCTATGGCAGGGGGTGGTGTATGTTGCTGCCGCAGCTTTCTTCGCCATACTTGGTAGGCGCCTTGTTACTCTTATCTCAAGCATCAAACTCTTTGGCCACAACATCTCGCGCACCGTTGCTGCAGCCATCACTCTGGTGGTTATCTGGATAGTGGTGGGAGTGCTGTTTGCGCTGTTCGTGCCGTTGGTGCTAAACAAGGCCTATGAGCTCTCGACGCTGAATTGGGTAGAGATTACTGCCACGATTAGAGAGATGTTCATCGATGTGGAACTCTTTATCGAGCAGTATGTCCCAATGGATGTGCCCAGCTTGGAGGTAATGTTCAAAGATAGGGTGTTTAGCTTCTTTAATGTCGACCTATTTGCCGATGTTGCTGGCTCGTTACTTAATGTTGCCATCGCTTTCTTCTCTATCTCGTTCATCACCTTCTTCTTCCTACGTGAGGATGGACTATTTTATAGAATGGTGGCACTGTTCTTTCCTGAGCATTATGGCGATAATGTACGTCGTGCGCTTGACTCCATCACCAAACTATTGTCGCGTTACTTCTCGGGTCTTGTGATTGAGAGCCTTGCGATAATGTCTGTTATCTCTGTCGTGCTTATCCTCTTTGGCATGCGAGCTAACGATGCTTTGGTTATTGGCGTAATTATGGGTGTGCTCAACGTTATCCCCTATGCAGGACCATTTATTGGAGGATGCCTCTCGATAGGTCTCTCGATGCTTACCCCCATAGATAACGCCATACCTTTTACGATAATTGTTGTATTCTCAACAATTGTAGTCGTGAAGATTATAGATGATTTTATTGTACAACCCACGCTCTATTCGGAGCGTATCCAGGCACACCCTTTGGAGGTGTTCCTCGTAATACTCATAGCAGGATTTATTGGTGGCATGTGGGGTATGCTTTTGGCGATACCTCTCTATACTATTGTCCGAGTCTTTGCCCGCGAGTTCTTCTCGGAGTATAGCGTGGTGCGTAAGCTTACAAGTCAAATGACTAAGTAGAATATTATGATTGATATAGAAGCAGAGGTGGTTCATGGCCGTAAGATAGGCCGAGCGTTGGGCTTTCCTACGGCAAATATGAGCCTCGAGGGTTATACGGATGTTGAGCGCGGGGTATATAGCTCGCGAGTGGAGATTGATGGTACCCTATATAGAGCCATGTCTAATGTAGGTGTACGCCCCTCGGTCGGAGGCAAGGACTTGCTTTTAGAGACCCATGTCATAGGCTTTTCGGGCGATCTCTATGGCCGTATACTACGTATCACGTTGGTTGAGAAACTCCGCGATGAGAAACGTTTCTCGTCGATTAGTGATTTGAAGGATCAGTTGCAACGCGACTATAACCAAATTGCTGAGTTGCCTGAGCTATAAATAGAGGTGTAGTATGACCATTAAGGCAAATTGTAAGATAAACTTAGGTCTCCATGTCATCAGCAAGCGCGAGGATGGCTATCATGAGCTGGAGACTGTGATGTTGCCTGTCTGTGGATTATACGATGTTGTGGATGTGGAGCGTGGTGAGCAGGAGACTATATGTTTCTGTGGCTCTGGCATTGAGGTGGACTGCCCCGAGGACAGGAACCTATGCGTGCGTGCTGCGCGACTTATGCAGGAGCGCTTTTGCGTTGGTGGCGTGAATATTCGACTCGATAAGCGCGTTCCGTTTGGTGCAGGTCTGGGCGGTGGTTCATCAGATGCAACGGCAGTTATTGTTGCCATAAACGATATATTTGAGTTGGGTCTGGATAAGCCAGCGCTTGCTGAACTGGCTGCGGAGTTGGGAAGCGATACACCGTTCTTTGTCTATAACACCCCGCAGTTGTGTACGGGTCGTGGTGAAGTCATGACATCGGTAGATGTAGACTTGAGAGGATTGTGGCTTGCTGTAGCTAAACCCCTCGACGATAGCGTCTCGACCAAGGAGGCATATTCGGGCATTACACCTAAGCAGCCAGAGCGAAGTCTTGTGGAGGTGCTTAAGGAGGATGTAGCTACGTGGCAGGCGACCGTTGTCAACGACTTTGAACCCCACATCTTCGCAGCGCATCCAATTATCAAGAATTTGAAGCAGTCGATGCTCGATGCAGGTGCGCTCTATGCTGCTATGTCGGGATCGGGGTCTGCCGTATTCGGACTATTTGATAGGGCTCCACAGCTGATGTTCGACGAACGTATATTCGTGCATGTCGAAAAAATTGAGTAAAAAGTTGTGCTTGGTGATAGATTTGTGATACTAAATCACTCTCTATAGTTAGCACCGTAAAAGTGATACCGTATGAAGAGAATATATGCATTGATAACACTGCTGTTGGTTGGCGCACTTGCTGTTGATGCCTCGGCTCAGTCGTCGAAACTTTATGGAAAGTGGACGATTGAGGGCGAGAGCATTCACATGTTTGCTGCTGAGGATGTGACACCAACAAGTGGCTATCTCCTATTCAACGACGATGGCACGGGTGAGATTGTTATCAATATGAATGTAATGGTAGCACTCGACGATACCTATGATGCAAATGTGGCGACCACAACCACCAGCCGATTCACATGGAAGTATACCTCATCGGTTGTGGTGATGGAACTTAATAGTTACCTGTCGCGATTCAACGACATTAGCTTTATCCCGAATGATGGCGCGATGAACGAGCATAAGTCGTTGATATTAAAGGTTATGAATCAATCTGCAGAGGCTGAGGCGATGAACTATGAGCCCGAGGAGTGGTTATATGTGGTGTCGGTGGTGGATAAGAATCACCTTCAGTTTGTGTCGGCAGGTGAGGTTATAGCACTCGAACGAGCTAAGAGATAGCCTTATAGATGATAACAATAAACGCGAGTAACTGAATTACTCGCGTTTACTTTTATCTGCTGTTATAGTTTAGAACGGCATATCATCAACAACGCCTGCACCTGCTGCATAGCTTGGCTGTGGCTCCTCCATGAATGGAGGCATCTCAGTTGCGGGAGCTGCCGCTGCGGGCTGTAGAGGCTGAACACGCCATGCGCGAACGTCTGTATACCAGCGACCCTGATAATTGCGTGACTCGATGTCGAACGATACGAGATAGCTCTCACCAACGCGTAGGGTGGCAACCTCCTGAGCCTTATTCATGAATGTTACAGCGAGCTCCTTGCCATACTGCTTGTTGGGCTGCTCGAAAACAACTGTCTGACGCTCCCATGTGCCACGAGCCGACTGACCCGATACGGGTGGGAGAATCTCCAATACTTTACCTTCAAAATCCATAGTCTTATCTTAGTTTATTAGTTTGCATTATAATATTTATGCTACCGAGCATGCGATGCCGAGAGCCTCTACGCGTGCTGCAATAGCACGTAGCTCATCCTTCTCTACCTTCTCGAGAGTCTGGCAGGGCGTGTCGCGGTCGAGTGAGTATACCATCACCTGCTTGGGGGCAATCTCTTCAATTAGTTTTAACCATGCCGACACCTCCTCCTCGGTAGTGTTGTCTACGCGCTGCGATAGGTACTCACCACGCAGGAACATCGTCTGCACGATAAGCTTGCCCTCGAATTTCTTGAGTAGCTCTACGGTGCGTGCTACGGTGTAGGCACCCTGTGGCTTGTTGACAAGCTGTACGGTAGAGTCAAACGCAGAGTCGAGCTTAAGGATATTGTTGTCGACACGCAGGAGGGCACGACGCACATCGTCGCGGTGTATCTGCGTTGCGTTCGATAGCACCGACACCTTGGCTGCGGGGCAGTGCTTGTCGCGTAGTGCGATAGTATCCTCAATAATTAGCTCAAAGTCGGGGTGTAGGGTAGGCTCACCATTACCCGCAAATGTGATAACATCGGGAGGTGTGCCTGCTGCCACCATCTTTTCGAGTGTAGCGTCAAGCATGGCGCTTACATCCTCACGAGCGTTGAAGCGGCGCTTGCCTGGGTGCTCGTCATTCCATCCACACTCGCAGTAGATGCAGTCGAAGCTACACAACTTAGAGTCGAT
>CALCTR010000019.1 GCA_937906925.1 uncultured Alphaproteobacteria bacterium | reverse complement strand
AAAAGAAACAACATCAACTGAAGGCTTTAAAATGAATACAACAGGTATTGTTTTGGGGGCAGATAGAAAATTTAATGATGTAACAGTTGGTGCTGGGTATGCCTATACGAATACGGATGCAGATGTTGGTCAAAGAGAAACAACTATTGATGGGCATAATTTCTTTGTTTATGGTAATTATCAACCTAATCGTTGGTTTGTGGATTTGATGGCAAATATTGGATATAACAACTATAAAGAGAAAAAAGACCCAATGAATTTAGAATTGCGTTCTGAATTTGATATCAAGACATATGCGCTTAATTTAACAACAGGATATGATTTTGATAATGGAATAACCCCAATGGTTGGCATGCGTTATTTATCTGTTCATCAAGATAGCTATTTTGATGGTTTACAACGTGTTGGGGCTGAAAATGATGAGGTGGTAACGGCTGTTTTAGGTGGAAAGTATACACACAAATTTGATTGTATAAATGGCGTTAACATTCAGCCAGTTGTACAAATTTTAGCCACTTACGATATCGTAGCAGATGATAATTATGTACATGCAGCTGTATTAGATGGTGGTTCTTATCAATTTGAAGGAGATTCACTTTCTAGATTTGGTATTGAAAGCAAGTTAGGATTTGTTGCTATGATGAATAATTTTGATATCAGTTTAGATTATTTGGGTGGTTTTAAAAAAGATTACCAAAGCCATACTGGATTAGTTAAAGCAACATATCATTTTTAGAAAATAAAAAATCCCTTATACAGATGATAGTATAGGGGATTTTTTTGACGCTTAAAAATAAGATTCTTCATCAAAGTCTGGTTTTGTTTGTAGCGCTTGTGAAGCAATTTCATAGCTAAATCCGGCTCTTGCTAAAGCAGCTAAATCCTTTTGATAAAAAGTATTTGCATCTTTTGTTCTAAATTGACCTTTTTTGTGCTTTTTCAACCACTTTTCAGCTCTTGCTAAATCAGAATAGTTATTTTCCTCATCAAAATGAGTGAGTAGTGATAGGGAAAGTTCCTGTGATATTCCTAATGTTTTTAGTTTGTTTAATATAAATGTTTTTGATTTTCCGGATTGTGATAATTTTTTAACCTGAATCTCTGCGAAACGATTATCATTTAAATACCCTAAATTTTCCATCCGAGAAATGACATTTTGAATGGCTGTTGAAATATCATTAGGAACAATGGCTCCTTTTAATTTTTCTTTTTGAATGCGTCTTTCAAGCATTTGCTTAACTTTTAATTTAGAAGAATCAAATCGTTCTAAATAAAAAAGAGTAATATTATATAAACGTTGTTCTGTAATTGGTTTAGTCATTTTTATTTCCTTACAAAAAGCAGTTTAAAATACTTTTTTAACATTGACAAGAAAAAAGCTTTTTTGCATAATAGAAAAAATTAGAGAAAGGAGTCTGTTATGGATAGTATTATGCCGTTTATTTTAGAGAATGCCAGGTTTAAGGGTGTGTATATTGGAGCTGATACGGCAATTAGTGAAATTTTGGCCTGTCATTCGTATCCACCTGTTGTGGAAAGGATTCTTTCTCAGGCTATTGTTTTAGCTGTAGCATTAGCTCAGAGTATAAAGTATAACGGTGTTTTTTCTTTTGAAGTCAGATCATCTGGTCCCATAACATCGTTATACGTTAATGTAACGCACGATAAACAAATACGAGCTTATGCTTTATTTGATGAAAAAGCACTACCAACAGCAGATGATCAGATTTCAAATAAAACTCTTTTTGGTAATGGAGAGCTTTTATTTTCAGTTACACAGCTTGGACAAGAACCGTATCAAGGTATTGTTATGCTGACAGGTGAAACGCTTGTTGATGCTGTAACGGATTATTTTAAACTTTCAGAACAAATTAAGACGGATTTAATTTTAAGGCAAAAAGATGGAAAAACACGATGCTTGATGCTTCAGCAAATGCCGTATAAGAATTTGAATGATAAGGAAGAAACGGATTTGCTTTTTGAAACGGTATCCGTTTTAATGCACAGTGTTAAAGATACGGAACTTTTTTATGATAAGTTAGAACCTGAAAAATTGTTGTATCGTTTATTTCATGCGAATGACTTAACAGTTTATACACCTCAAACACCTATTTTTTCATGCCCTTGCCATAAAGAAAAGATGAAACGTTTTCTCTCAAGATTAGATGAAAAAGAACGTGAAGAGTTATATCAAGATGGTGAAATTGTAACGGAATGTCAATTTTGTCAGACACAATATGTTTTTAAACATGAGGATTTTTAAGATGAAAAGAGTTATAACTTTTCTTTTTATGTTAATATTTTTAACGGCTTGTCAGGCACCCGAATTAAAAATTTTTTCTTTAAATACTTATCAAGCTGAAACGCCGATTGCTTTAAATGTTAAAAAAATAGATGTTATCTCCACTGTAGAGCGGTTTGACAGATTACCGCATATTGAAGATGATATGCCTGTTTCACCGGAAACCGCTTTAAAAAAATGGGCGTTAAACCGTTTTTATGCTTCTCAAAATAAAAAGGTTGATATAGCTCAATTTACGATAGAAAAAGCATATATGACAAAAAAAGAGGATAAATCCGAAAATTGGTATACATTTGATAATGAAGCTTATAAGTTGACATATTTTGTTCGTGTTGATTTTATAAAGAATGGCAGGGTTATCTATACACAAGATGTTGGTGGGTTTGAAAGTTCCTCTTTGCCGGTGCGTAGCTCTTTAGCTGATAAAGAAGCAGTTTTTGAAAAAATGATGAATCAGATGATAAAAAAGGTAAATAATCAAATTTTATCTCAGATGCCCAACGAGTTTATTCTTTAGATGAAGTAACGGACGATGGCTATAAGATTTTTTTTTAATGAAGAGGAGCATAAAGGCGTTTTTTTAGTTGCCTCTTTTATATTAGGTATTTTAACTTACTTTTCTTTGTCATTTGAACCGAAAATTTTTCAGATATCAGTTTTATTGGGTTTGTGTTTTTTGTTGGCCTTATTGGGATTAAAAAAACGGTGGGGTTATTTTTTATTTTTTTTATTCCTGTTTGTATTGGGTGTTTTTGTTGCGACTCTTCATACTGCAATGGCAAAAACATTTTTTTTAAAGGAAAAATATACGGATGTAACGTTAACGGGTGAAGTTTCGCAAATTGATAAACGATTGTCAACGGCTCAGATTGTCCTTGAAAATGTGTATATTGATGGATTAAGGGCAGATCAAACACCTCAGCGAATTAAAATGTGGGTCTCATTAGAGTCTGTTTTTGATGTTTCTGCAAACACGACCTTAAAAGAAGTTATGTCTGAAGAATCGGTTAAAAAAATTATTGAAAGCAGGGGAAAAATTAAAAAATCAAAGAGACTTTCAACGGATACTGCTCTTTTTAAAGAACCGCCGGCTGTTGAATTAAAAAAAGGAGACGTCATTAGCGGTAGGGCTTTTAGATTAACGGCTCCTCAAACGCCTTTTTTTAGCGGTGGTTATTATCAAGCAAGAGAATTCTTCTTTGAAAATATTGGTGCTGTCGGAGCTTTTTCAAATCTCGTTATTTTAAAAAGAAATGAAATTAAAGAGAGTTTTTTGGATGAAATAAGAAAAATTGTTAAGGAAAAAGTTGATTTTTTAAATCAGGATGTCAAAGGGGTGGTTTTGGCACTTGTTCTGGGAGAAAAGCATCTTTTGACAACGACAATTCAAACATTGTACAGACGATTGGGTTTAACACACATATTATCCGTATCCGGCTTTCATATCAGTTTGATTGCTGGTTTAATTTATATGCTGATACGTTTTTTGTTAACAATGGTATTTTTAAAAACATCATCAAGTGGTTTTTTTGTACGGCGTTTAAGTGCGGTTATTTCTCTTTTTGTAACGTTTTGTTATGTGCTTATTTCGGGAGCAGAACCGCCTGCAGTCAGAGCCTTTATTATGATTATGTTTTTGTTTGCCTGCTTTTTTATCAACAGAAAAGTTATTTCTGTCAGGACAATATCCCTAGCAGCTTTTGGGTTGCTTTGTTATAAGCCGATTTTAATTTTAAATGTTGGATTTCAACTTTCATTTATTGCTGTTTTATCTCTATGTGTTTTTGTAAAAGAAGTGTCGGATGGTGTTAAAAAAAGATTTTATTTGAATAAGTTTTTTTATTTTTTAATAGGTCTTATTTTGCTAAATGTTTTTGTAACGTTTGCAACAACACCTTTTATCGGATATCATTTTCATAAAATAGCTACATATGGCATTATCGGTAATTTGCTTTTGAGTTTTGTTTTTTCATTGATTATTATGCCGTTATTGGTTTTAAGTGTCTTTTTAATGCCTCTTGGTATTGAAAAAAATATTTTAAAATGTGTTGAAATTATTTTGGATAATGTACATTTATTCGGTGAAAAAATAGCCTCTTTACCCCATGCAGAACTGCCTGTGGTAGGTTTTGCCTCATGGGGATTGCTTCTTTTCGCATTTGGGTTTATCATGCTAAGTGTTTTTAAAGGAAAAATTCGCTATGTTGGCCTTCTTTTGATTTTAATGGCTCCTTTTTCTTATTTTTGGTATCCCAAAAAGGATGTTGTAATCTCAAATGAAGGACGGTTAATCATTGTCAGAGAAGATAATAAAATAAAACTTAATGAGAGTTATCGTCATCGTTTTATTTCAGATAATTTATTGCTTTTGGAAGGGATTTTGCCGAAAGATTACAGTAGGTCAAATCCTTTTAATTATGATTTTGTGGATGTTAAAGGTATTAAAATAGCATTTTCACCACTTCAATGTCGGCAAGCTGACATTACATTTGAAGTTAAAAAAGGTGATTATTCTTTATGTCCAAATTTATATTCTAAAGAAAACTTGATAAAATCAGGAACTATTGGTATGATGGTAGATAAGGGTGAGGTAACAATAGAGGAATTTTCAAAAACGGATAAAAACAGACCTTGGGGTTTTAACGATTAAAAAAAGTATTGCTTGCATTTTTATTTTGTTTTAGATAGGATGCGTGAAAAGGATTTTAAAATGAAGAGTTTTTACACAGCAATAATTTGTGTTTTATTATCAGGGTGTACCCAGATGCATATGGGCGGGTATGGAGTAATAGGTTCTACCGATGTAGGTCATAAAAAAGAATTTTTTGGCCGTTCTGCCGGTGAAATGATAGAAAAAATGGGTTCTCCAAGAACTGTTCTGACAGAAAATCCGCATCAGGTTTGGACATATAGAAATGGGGCTTGCATAACGCTTGTCTATTTTGATGAAAATGAAAAAGTCTGTTTTGCTGAAGAAAGAGGTACTTGTTCCTCTTTAAAAAATGAAGAACAAGTATTTCTTGAATTACACTCTGTTAAAAGCGACGTATAATGTTAAAATACGCTGTTTAAATGTAATGGCGCCTTTTTTTATATCATATATTGATTTATCTTGCAAAATTAAAAAAAATAAGGTATACTTCCAAAGCGTTTTTTGTCAGGAGTATTAAAAGGTGCGCTGATGGTTGCAGACCCCAAGTTTATACATTTAAGAGTTCATAGTGCGTACTCTATTTTAGAGGGTGCGATTAAGATGAAGGATTTAGCCAAATGGGCAGCTGCTTCACAAGTGCCTGCTGTAGCAGTTACAGATACAAATAATATTTTTGGGGCAATGGATTTAGCTGATGTCTGCACAAAATCGGGTGTTCAGCCGATTTTGGGCTGTCAGCTATTGGTTAAATCACCACAAAAAGAAAAAAATGCTTTTGAAGAAGAAAAAGCTACTTATGATAAAGTTGTTGTTTTAGTTCAAAATGAAGCCGGCTATTTATCTTTATTACAGTATTTCCGCCTGTTTTATACCATGCAAGAAAAGACCGGAACGCCACATTTAACGTTTGAAGAGTTGTTATTATATACGGATGGGCTTATTCTGTTAACAGGTGGAGCGGAAGGAATTTTGGCTCGTCCGCTTATAGAGGGTAAGCCTGAATATGCTAAAGAGTTGGCAGATCAACTAAAGACGGCATTTTTAGACAGAGTCTATATTGAAGTTCAACGGCATGGTACGGAATTAGAAACCCAAACTGAAGATGGCTTTTTAAATATTGCTTATGATTTAAATATACCTTTGGTGGCAACAAATGAGGCTTATTTTTTAACACCGGATATGTATGAAGCCCATGATGCACTGCTTTGTATTGCAGATAAGACTTTTGTTGATGAGATTGATCGTCGTCGTGTTACGCCGGAGCATTATTTGAAATCTGAAGAGCAAATGTTGGAATTGTTTAAAGATTTGCCGGAAGCGACACAAAATACGGTTGAAATTGCTAAAAGGTGTTTCTTTTTAGCAGGTAAAAAAAAGCCGGCCTTTCCAAATTACGATTGTGGTGGTAAGACTGAAGATGAAAAATTGGCGGAAATGGCAGAGACTGGTTTTGAAATGCGGATGCAAGGTAGATCTGAGGAAGATAAAAAGAGGTATCACGAACGCCTGCTGTATGAATTATCTGTTATTAAAACAATGGGATTTCCGGGATATTTCTTAATTGTTGCTGATTTTATTCAGTGGTCAAAAGCAAATGGTGTGCCGGTTGGTCCGGGGCGTGGTTCCGGTGCCGGTTCAGTTGTTGCTTGGTGCTTAACAATTACAAATATTGATCCGTTGCGTTTTAATTTGCTTTTTGAACGTTTCTTGAATCCGGAACGTGTATCTATGCCTGATTTTGATGTGGATTTTTGTCAGGAAAATCGAGCCAAAACTATTGAATACGTACAACATAAATATGGTTTTGATCATGTGGCTCAAATATTGGCAATCGGGCAGTTACAAGCCAAAGCTGTTATTAGAGATGTGGGACGGGTGCTACAGGTACCGTACCCTGTTGTTGACAGGTTGTCAAAATTGGTTCCGCCGACTTTGGGTATTACTTTGCAAGAAGCATTAGATCAAGAGCCAGAGTTCCAAAAAGAGGCTGCCGGCGATGAAACAATTGCCAGATTGATAGAAATTGCTCTTAAATTAGAGGGAATGTATCGTAATATTTCTATGCATGCAGCAGGTGTTGTTATCGGTAATAAACCGTTAGATCAAATTGTTCCTTTGTATAAGGATCCGTCTTCAGATATGCCGATTACTCAGTATGATAAACACTTTGTGGAGGATGCCAGTTTAATCAAATTTGACTTTTTAGGTCTAAAAACACTGACAACGATTGAAAAAACATTGGATTTAATTCGGTTAAAAGAAGAAATTTCTTTTGATATTAACAATTTGCCACTAGAAGATGAAAAGACATATGAACTTTTAAAAACAGGCAATACAACAGGCGTATTCCAACTTGAAAGTACCGGAATGCGTAAAATCTTGTTTGATATGCAGCCGGATAAAATTGAGGATATTGTTGCTCTTGTTTCTTTGTATCGGCCAGGTCCGATGGATAGTATTCCCAGTTATATCGCCCGTAAAAAGGGAGAAGAAACGCCAGATTATATGCATCCGTTAATAGAGGGTATTTTAAAAGAGACCTATGGTATTATGATTTATCAAGAACAGGTTATGCAAATTTCGCAGGTTATGGCCGGTTATACACTGGGTGGAGCGGATTTATTGCGTCGTGCCATGGGTAAAAAGATTAAATCAGAAATGGACAGACAGCGTTCTATCTTTATAGACGGCGCGGTTAAGAATAATATTAAAAGAGAAACAGCAGAACTTGTCTTTGATAAGATGGCAAAGTTTGCTGAATACGGATTTAACAAATCACATGCGGCAGCTTATGCGTATATTGCCTATCAAACTGCTTTTTTAAAGGCTCATTATCCGGTAGAGTTTATGGCTGCAACGATGACGCTTGATAAAACAAATACGGATAAATTAGCCTTTTTTAAAAATGATTTAACACAAATGCACATTGCTGTATTACCGCCTGATATTAATAAGTCAGAAGTTAACTTCAGTGTAGAAGATGGGGCGGTCAGATATGCTTTATCTGCAGTCAGAAACGTTGGTGAAGCCGGTATGCAACTGGTTGTTGAAGAAAGAAAGAAAAACGGGCCGTATAAGTCAGTGCAAGATTTCTTTTCACGAGTTGACGCTTCGGCATTAAATAAAAGGTATATAGAAAATTTAGTAAAATCAGGTGCTTTTGATTGTTTGGACAAGAATAGGGCAAAGCTCTTTGAAAATATTGAGAATTTCTTGGCTTTTGCATCAAATGCAACACAGAGTAGGAAAAGTGCACAGATAAATTTATTTGGTGCAACGGATACGGCGGCAAACGGTTTAAAAATCAGGGAGTATCCGGATTGGCCACATTTAGAAAGATTAGAAAAAGAATCGGAAGCAATCGGCTTTTATCTTTCAGCACATCCCTTAGATAGTTATGATGGGGTTTTTGAGCGTTTACGAGTCATACCAAGTACAGAGGTGAAACAGCAGGTTGCCATTGCAGGTTCGGTTAGGGTCCAGTTGGCAGGTATTGTCTCATCAGTCAGAGAACGTATCAGTCAAAAAGGAAATAAATTTGCCTTTATAACGGCAACGGATAAATATGGATCCTATGACGCTATTTGTTTCTCAGATTTATTGGTAAATTCTAGGGAAAAATTAAAATCAGGGCAACCGCTTTTATTAACGATGGGAGCGGATAAAAAGCCGGATGATGAACAAATCCGAATGAATTTGATAGCCGTTGATTATTTATCAGAAGTAATGGCAAGAACGGCATCTTGTTTGATTTTGGATTTAGACGGGGGATTAGAAACGGTACAAGAGCTTAAAAAGATTTTAGCTCAAGATGAGGCCGGACGGTGCAAAATATTTTTGCGTTTGCAGGTTAAAGGTTATGAGTTAGAAGTTGAATTGGCTGAAAAGTACGCATTATCACAAAAAACGTTGGAGGCTTTGCAACACCTAAGCGGAATAGGTGAGATAAAACAGGTATAAAAGGATAGTAAAACATGCCACAACAGATAGAAAATAAAAAAATAACACTTTACGCGATTGTAGAAGATACAAAGAAAACGAGAAAGGAAATAAAAAAGGCAACGGTGGCTTTATTGAATAATCCAAAGGCTGCGGCAAAGGGATTAAGAACATTACCACTCTTCCCTTCATTCAGAGGTTCTCTTATAAATGCTGATGAAAAAATGGATTACGAGCATCTGCGATGGTTACGTCTTGTTTTAAAAGCCGATTTAAAAGATGTGGAATATCCGGCTTTTCAATTTTCAAAAGAGTCAGATGTTGTTTTTCATTTGCTTGATGCACATGAGGAGGTTTTTGAAGAAACGGCAAAAAATTCTGCTACTCCACCTGTTTACATAAATGAAAATGGAGAAGCCTACCCTATTACGGCTGTTAAATATATTGACGGTGAAAATAAGAAATTTTATTTCTATTGTAAATATCCCGGCACATCACAACAGATGATGACTTCAGTTTTTTCATTGAATGAAAAGCCTGAGTTACTTACGGCGGTTGTAAATTGGTTTTTAAATGAAGATGAGGCCTTTAGATTACATTATAATTCATTATTAAAAAGAGCTGTACAAAGAAAGCCCTCGGAAATCGTTGATGCTACGAATCCGGAGATTGTAACGGTTGTAAATCCGGCAAGTGTATCTGTTGTTTGTACACAAGCTAGTGTGTGGCCAAAATTGACACATGCTACTAAAATTAACCCCTCCTGTCTGCCGAGAAAACACCAGTACAAGTACTTTTTAAAGCAAGATTTAATATCACCTGTAGCTTTTAGTGAATTACAAACAGCACAGGGGCGTTCTCAAGCCGGTTGGAAGTATACAATTTCTGGTGGAACGCGTAATGATATTTCTATTAAAATCGGTAAAGAAAAGGTTAAAGTTAATTCTCATAAATCAAAAGTTTCTTTATGGCGTTGGTTACTTGGCAAAAGTCGCTCAGGTCGTCAAAAATAAAAGACTTGACTTTTTTTTGGAAAAAGGCATTATATAGACAATATTAACAAAACAAATGGAGTACGGATGTATTCAGGAATTGCTTTTCCACAAATTGATCCGATTGTCTTTCAAATAGGCTTTTTTTCCTTACGATGGTATTCTTTAGCCTATATTTTTGGGATTATTGGTGCTTGGTTTCTAGCCAGAAAAATGTCAATGGCTAAAGGTAGCCTTTTTACGGTTCTTAAGATTGATGATTTTCTAGTATGGGCAACTGCCGGCATTATTTTAGGTGGACGGCTGGGATATGTACTATTTTATAATGCTGCATATTATTTTGAATTCCCGCTTAAAATTTTTGCCCTGTGGCAGGGTGGTATGTCTTTTCATGGAGGATTGTTAGGGGTTATTATTGCAACACTTCTTTTTGCAAAGAAGCGTAAGATACCTGTTTTTGAAATGTCTGATATCTTGGTTTGTGTGGCACCTGTCGGTTTATTTTTAGGTCGTTTAGCCAATTTTTCAAATGGAGAATTATTTGGTCGTGTAACTTATAATGTTCCTTGGGGCATTATTTTTCCAAATGGTGGATCAGAACCTAGACACCCCAGCCAGTTATATGAGGCGTTTTTAGAGGGTGTTGTTTTATTTGTTGTTTTAAACACTGTTTTTTGGTTTTCTAAACGATTGCAGCAACGAACCGGATTTTTAACGGGGTTATTTTTCTTGTTATATGGTGTTTTTCGCTTTTTCTTGGAATATACGCGTGAGCCGGATGGGCATTTAGGGTTGATATATTATAATCTTTCAATGGGACAAATTTTAAGTGTGCCAATGGTTTTGTTTGGCTTGTATTTGATAAAAAAGAGCTCATATAAAAATAAACTTAGAAAAATTTCATTGCAAAATGTGAGTTAAATATGGTTTTGGCAATCAAAAAAATTGTACACCAAAAATTAATTGAGCCTCTAATTCATTCAAAAAAACCGGCTATTTATAAGGCGAGAGGTGTTGCTGTCGGTCTTGGATGGGCAATGACACCATTGGTTGGAATACAAATGTTTTTAGTGATATTAACTTGGGGTTTTTTAAGAAAATTTCATTGGCATTTTTCATTACCTTTAGCATTAGCTTGGACATGGGTTACAAATGTTATAACATTACCTCCTGTTTATTATGTTTTTTATATGACCGGACAGATTATGCGTTTTAAATTTGATAATATAACAGGTTATGAGAGTATAAAGCAGTTAATTGAAAATGTTTTTTTAGCTGATATTCCCTTTATGCAACAAGTAGAGTCTTTTTTGGCTCTTTTATTTGTTGATTGGGGTGTTTCTATGTTTTTAGGATGTATCCCGTGGATTATTTTATCTGTTATTTTGGGATACCGCTTAACTCTTCAGTTTGAACAAAAACGATTTGAAAGAAAAGAGAGATGTAAATGAAAAAAACACAGATTTTATCTAATATAAAAGGAATTCAACACGGTTTTTGCGATAGGGAGGATAGCAGTACACTTCAAAATCCGATTTTAATGAATCAGGTGCATTCTGCTGATGTACTGGTTATTTTTCAAAAACCTGTTGAACAGCCATCGGTAGACGCGTTGATTACAAAAGAAAAAGGCCTTGTTTTAACTGTTAAAACAGCTGATTGTGCACCTGTTTTAATTGCTGATACAAAGAATAAAATTATCGCAGCTATTCATGCAGGATGGCGTGGAGCTTTTCAGGGGATTATAGAAAATACGATATTAAAAATGATTGAAGAGGGGGCGGATATTTCTAAAATGGTGGCTGCAATTGGTCCGCATATTCAAAAAAGAAGTTTTGTGGCTGATGAAAAAATGAAAGCTCTTTTTCCGATTACGGAACACTGTTTCTTTGAACCGATGGCTAAAACAGATAGTTATCTGTTTGATTTTGATGCTTATGTTATCCATCGTTTAAAAAGAGCTGGTATTACAAAAATAGAATCTGTTTTAGATGATACGTATAGTGATAAAAAGTATTTAAGTTACAGAAGAGAACCAAAAAATCCGAAACGTCAGTATTCTTATATTGTCTTAGAATGAAAGTTTTTCTTCTTCTAATGCCAAAATATCTTCTGCCTTGTGATATTCAGTTGATTCTTTCGGTAAAGTTGTAAGAGCTTTTTTGGCTGATTTTTTGGCATTTTTAAGATTGTTTTGTGTGCGGTATAGTTCAGCCATGGCATACGGTATATATGATTTATTGCCGGTTCGCTCATAGGCTGTGGCTAAAAGCTGCCATGCAAAAGGAATGTTGGCATCATAAGTAAGAACGGATTTTAATTCATCAATTGCTCTTTTAGCACTTGGAGCATCTTGTTTTTCAAGAAGAGCCTGTGCTAATGATAAACGAATTAGCGGTGCAAAAGAAATATATTGAAGAGCTTTGTCATAATAAAATATCGCTTCATCAATTTGACCTGTTTCTAACAAAAATTGAGCTTTTAATTCATAAAAATAAGGATAGTCCGGTTTGTTTTTTATTAGTTTGTCTAATACTGAAAGACTCTGCTGTAAATTTCTGTTTTTATATAAGGCAATGGCTTTGGCATAAAGAGCAGGCAAGGTGTTCTTGTTTATATATATATCAAATGTGCGTTGTGGCGGATATAAAAAACCGATTAGCTTAGCTTTAATCAATTCAAAACGAATATCTTGGTGGAGTGGTTTGGGATTAGCATAAAATCGCTCTAAAGCATTTATTCTGTCTTGTGTTAAAGGGTGTGTTCTAAGATAGTTCCATTCATCTTGAGGGGTTAAACGATCTTGCATTTTAATGATTTTCATGGTGTTGGCAAAACCGCTCATGGAGTAGCCTGTTTTTTTTAAAATATCAACGGCAATACGATCAGCTGAACTTTCTTCTGTTTGCCGATAGGCGGTATATAATCCTGTGGCAGAAGAATTACCTCCCATCATAATAGCAATACCGGCATCAGGTCTGCCGGCAACAGCGACCAATCCGCCTAAAATAGTTGAAATTAAAGCCGTAACATTTGCCTGTTCGTAAACACCAAGACCACGTGTAACATGCCCACCGGCAATATGACCGGTTTCATGCGCCAAAACAAAAATAAGGTCATCAATATATTGTGATTGGGTAATCAATCCTGTATGGATGAAAATAGTTTGTCCGCCGGCGACAAACGCATTAAAAGACTCATCGTTTATGACACGTACTTTTGCGTGTTTAGGATCCAGATTAGCTGCTTTAAATATTTTTTGAACATAGGTTTTCAAGACGCCTTCAATTTCTGTATCCCGAATAAGAGAAATTTTTTCACCAAAAGCCGTATGTGAAAACAAAAGTAAAGAAAAAAAACAGAATATAAGTCTTTTTTTCATATCGGTTCCTTTAGAAATATATTATGTATTCTAGATAAAAAAAGAAAAATCGTCAATACAAAATCTTTTAAAATTATGAAAGAACGCTTGACAAAGAAGTTAAAATTGTGTCAAATAAATCTAAAAAGTTATGGATGGGAAAAACAATGAAATCAGAAAATAAAGAAGTTTTAGCAGGGATTCTGCTTGTTTTGTTGCTTGTTGTCAGTTTGTTTTTTGTACATGTCAAAGGGGTAATGGAAAAAAAAGATACAGCTTTTGTTTTGTATGCTCCTTTTAATAAATCTGATGGTTTGATGATAGGAGCGGATGTGCGTATAGCCGGTATTAAAGTCGGTCGTGTTATTGAACAAACGCTGAATAAAAATTATCAGGTGGTTGTGAAAATGGAATTTTTTAAACCGATATCTTTGCCTATAGATTCATCGGTTGTTATTGAAACAGATGGTCTTTTGGGTTCAAAATATTTGGAGATTGTGCCAGGGGCAGATGAAGAGGTTTGTAAATCAAAAGAGGAACTTGAATATACACAAGATGCTCTTGTTCTAACAGATTTGATGGAAAAGGTAAACGCTTATATGCGTGAAAAAAATAAAAAAGAAAAAGAACTTTTAAATCAAAAAGATGATGTTGAAAAAAAAGAAGATAAAGCGATAGAAAGTGAGGTAATAGAATGAAAAAAAATCCCGTTGAAACGATTTTAGGTTTTTGTGTACTTATTTTTACAGGTGTATTTTTATTTTTTGCTGCTTCACGCGTAGATACAAAGGCGGTAGATGGTTATCATGTCCATGCCAATTTCTTAAAGATTGGGGGGTTAGAAGTTGGTGCTGATGTTAGAATTGCCGGTATTAAAGTTGGATCTGTATTATCTGCAAAATTAAATGCAGAAGATTATACGGCAGATGTTGTTTTAAGTATTGATAATGCCGTTAAATTACCGGTAGATACGTTGGCTGCGGTTGCTGATGTTGGTATGATGGGGGGAAAGTATGTTGCTTTAACGCCGGGTAAAAGCAAAATCTTATTATCTGACGAAGGGAAAATCAGCCAGACAAAAAATTATAAATCGTTAGAAGATAGCGTTTCGGAGTTTATTTTCCTTTCAACAAATTAGGATTGGATATATGAAAAAAATTCTTTTTTTTGCTTTGATAACAATGTCGCATATGGCTTTGGGAGCTGATATCGCGACAAAAAAAATGTTAATTAGGGGCGTTGATAAGATTACAGGGCATGTCTCTACTGTTGAAGCTGAAGTAGGTAAACAGTTAGAATTTGGTACGTTGACTATTTTTCCAGAAAGGTGTTTGACAAAACCACAAGAAGAAATGCCTGAAAATGCTGCTTTTTTCCGTATTTTTGAAAAAAATACGGAAGGTGAGCAAAAACGTGTTTTTAACGGGTGGATGTTTTCTTCAAATCCGGCTTTATCTGCTATGGAACATGAAAGATATGATATTTGGTTGTTAAATTGTATCAATCAGGATATTTCAGCTAGAGTTGTTTCTCCGGATAGAATTTCTGCTGAACACGATTTAAATTTGGTGGCTGAAGAGGATAATCCGGCTTTAGCGACAGATGAAGAGGTTCTTGATTGATTTTTTAATAAAAAAAAGAATAAAAATTAAAAAAAGTATTGATTTTTATTTTTTTATCGTGTATAAAATAGA
>CALCTR010000018.1 GCA_937906925.1 uncultured Alphaproteobacteria bacterium | reverse complement strand
ATACCTACTTATATTTTAACACCCTTTTTTACTTTCTGTCAACTATCTTTATTTTAGCATATTGATTTTTTTATCTTTTTTTATCAAAAAAAACGGCTAAAACAGCCGTTTTTTAAGTTACATAAATAATTTCTCTATTTTAAACCACCTAAAACAAACTCCGTTAAACGTTTGGTAAATCCAGCCGGATCTTTTAAAGGCTCTCCCTCAGCAATCAGTGTCTGCTCAAATAAAACTTGAATAGCATCTTTTGTCTTATCCGGTGATTGTCCCGCCTCCAACATATCCGCCAACCGATGGATAATTTGATGACGCGGGTTAATCTCTAAAATCCGATCACTGTTAATTGCTATTTGTTGTCCATGTGCTTTCATTAGCCTCTCCAGATTCAAACTCATAACACCCGCCGGCGTAATAAGTGCAAACGGACTTTTGGTTAATCTGTCTGTAACACGCACATCTTTAACATCATCTTTTAACACTTCTTTAATCTGTTTCAACAAGAGAGCTTCTTTTTTCTTATCCAAAGGTGTTTCTTGCGGTTCATTTTGCAATTTAATTTTTTCAATATCCGCTCCCGCATGCATAACAGAAACAATCTTTTTACCTTGATATTCCGTATATGTTTGAATCCAAAATTCATCAATCGGATCCGTCAATAATAACACGTTGATT
This sequence comes from uncultured Alphaproteobacteria bacterium, assembly GCA_937906925.1. GTDB lineage: Bacteria > Pseudomonadota > Alphaproteobacteria > CAAHEQ01 > UBA3637 > RGIG4140. The sequence continues at coordinate 26,714 of CALCTR010000018.1, read as the reverse complement.
CCACGTGCCGCAAATCCCTCTAATTGAGGATTATTTTTAAGCGATTCAATATTTGTTCCTGTTAAATAATAAATATTTTCTTGTTCTTTAGGCATTGCAGAAACATACTCTGCAAAACTTGTTAACGTATCATCTTTTGTTTGATGAAAACGGCACAACTCAGCAATTTCTGCTCTTTCATCCACTGGTTCATAAAGACCTTCTTTAAAGACAATGCCAAAACTATCCCAAAACTTTTGATAATCTTCTTTATTTTCCGAACGCTTTTTAAGCTCTGATAAAATCCGTTTAACAATACCTTTTTTAATCTTTTGCATAACAGGTGTTTTTTGTAGCATTTCTCTTGAAACGTTTAATGGTAAATCATTGGTGTCAATAACACCTGTTACAAATCGCAAGAAAAACGGCATCAGTTCCGGTATATCATCTGAGATAAAAACACGATTGACATAGAGTTGCAGATTTGATTTTCTATCCGGTTGAAAAAGATTAAATGGCGGTTTGGTCGGCACAAACAACAAAGCCGTATAATCTATTGTTCCTTCAGCTTTATAATGCATGGTCATCCATGGTTCATCAAACGCGTGTGAAACAGATTGATAAAAATCTTTATACTGTTCTGTTGTTATCTCTGTTTTTGGTCTGGTCCACAATGCACTGGCAGAGTTAATTGTTTCTTCTTTTGACCCTTCTTTTAAAACAATAGGAATAGAGATATGATCAGAATATTGACGTACCAAATGCCTTAATCTAATCGGCTCTAAAAATTCTTTTGCATCTTCTTTTAAGTATAAAATGATACTGGTTCCAATCGGCAAAGAATCATCTTCTGTAATACTAAAAGCTTCTGCACCAGATGACTGCCAAATATATCCTTTATCATCCCCCGCTTTTTTCGTTTTAACCACAACTTTATCAGCCACCATAAAAGCAGAATAAAAACCAACACCAAATTGACCGATAAGAGCCATATCTTTTTGTTTATCACCCGTTAGTGATTTAATAAACTCGGCAGATCCCGAACGAGCAATAGTTCCCAAATGATTGATTAAATCTTCTTTATTCATGCCGATACCATTATCGGTAATTGTCAATGTATTTTCTTTATTATCAGGAGACAAAATGATTTTAAACGCACTTGTTTTTGGTGCCAATTCAGGATGAAGCAACAAAGCATATCTCAATTTGTCCGATGCATCAGAAGCATTAGAAATAAGCTCTCTTAAAAAAATCTCTTTATTTGAATATAAAGAGTGAATAACAATATCCAATACTTTGCTGACTTCCGCTTTAAACTCTATCTTTTCTTCTGTCATAAAATTCCCTTTCAATAAAAAATACATATCTATATAGGCTTGTTTTAACAAAATTCAAGTCGTTAAAATTTCTTTTATTTTTTGCACATAGCACAATCTATAGCTTTTTTCAATATCCCTTATTGACTTTTTATAAAAAATATGATACTTATATCAAAACATTGAAAAAAAATCGTAAAACACACTTGTTTTCGCAATGATGAAAACAAATTTTTTTGCTTTAAAAACAGGTTGTTGTTTGCTTTAATTGTTAAGGAAAATAAAAATGACTGCTCATGTAATCGTATTCGCCAATGAAAAAGGCGGCACCGGAAAATCCACCCTTGCTATGCATATTATCGTCGCATTATTACGCCTTGGTAAAAAGGTTGTTTCTTTTGATTTAGACTATCCGCAAGGTTCTTTAACACACTATATTGAAAACAGAGGGGCCTTTGTTAAAGATATGGGTACTCCTATTCCTATGCCGACACACACCCATTGGACAGAGGATATGGCCAAAATTTACACTATCCGTGGCCAAATTGAAAAAGCAAAAGAAGTTGCCGATTTTGTTATTGTTGATACACCGGGTAGCAACAGTGAATATTCTCAAGAGGCTATGGTCTTAGCTGATACATTGATTACACCGTTAAACGACAGTTTAATTGACTTAGATGTTTTAGCTCAAGTGGATACAAATTCCTTTAAAATTAAAGGTCCCAGCCATTTCTCACAAAAAGTATGGTCAACTCGGCAACAACGTATGATTGAACGCAAACCGCCGTTGCATTGGTTAATTGTTCGCAACCGCCTAACTTATAATAAAAGCAAAAACTCAAAATTAATGACAACACTTTTAAACGCTCTTTCAAGACGCATCCATTACACCCTTGCTTCCGGCGTTTCAGAACGTGTTATCTATAGAGAATTGTTTTTAAAAGGTCTGACAATGATGGATTTGAAAGAAAACGGCTTAAATATGCACACTTCTCAATCCGCACTCAGTGGCAGACAAGAAATTATCAGCGTTCTTCAAAATATTTTTCAAAGAGACTTGCAAAGCACTCCTGCAAATGATATAAATGCTTAAACACTAGCATTTATATTCACAGGAGGAGACATGGATATTCAAGTTGTTAAAACCGAACCTTATTTTGACCAAGTTTGCGGTACGGCTGGTTTGCGCAAAAAAGTTAGCGTTTTTAAACAGCCGAATTACTTGGAAAATTTTGTACAATCTATTTTTAACTCATTAGATGGCTTTGAAGGTAAAACTCTTGTTATTGGTGGCGACGGTCGCTATTTTAACAATCAAGCCATCCAGTCCATTATTAAAATAGCCATTGCCAATCAGTTTGGCCGCTTGATTATCGGACAAAACGGTATTTTATCCACACCAGCATCTTCACATTTAATTGTCAAAAGAGAGGCTTTTGGCGGAATTATTCTTTCAGCCAGTCATAACCCCGGAGGTCCAAATGGTGATTTTGGCATTAAGTATGATACTGCTGAGGGTGCCCCATCACCGCAAAGCATCACAGATAAAATTACCGAACATTCAAAAACAATAGATCATTATTGGACAGCTGCTATAAAGGATGTGAAACTTTCTGAAATCGGCGAACAAACCATTGGCTCAACGGTTATTGAAATTGTAGATTCGGTTAAAGATTATGCTGACTATATGCAAGAGATATTTGATTTTGAGGCTATTCGCAATCTGTTTAAACGTGGATTTAAAATGTCTTATGATGCCCTCAATGCCGTAACAGGCCCTTATGCTTCATATATTTTTGAAACATTATTGGGAGCTGACGAGGGAACAGTTTTAAATAAAACACCCCTACCCGACTTTGGTGGTCTGCATCCGGAACCAAACCTCACATATGCCAAACATTTTGTAGATAAAATGTATCAAGATGATGCTCCCGACTTTGGTGCTGCTTCCGATGGTGATGGCGACAGATATATGATTTTAGGCAAAAAGTTTTTTGTTGCTCCATCTGACAGCTTAGCAATTTTAGCAGAATATATGGAACAGATTCCTTTTTACAAAGGCAAATTTTACGGGGTAGCTCGTTCCATGCCAACCGCACCAGCCGTTGATAAAGTTACAAAAGAGAAAAATTTACCCATCTATGCCACGCCAACCGGATGGAAATATTTTGGCTCTTTATTAAACGCAAAACGCATCAGCCTTTGTGGCGAAGAAAGCTTTGGTACAGGCTCTTCTCACTTGTGTGAAAAAGATGGTATCTGGGCTGTTTTATTCTGGTTAAATATTTTAGCCATCACAAACAAATCCGTCAAAGAATTAACCTATGACTTGTGGCACAAATATGGGCGTGTTTTCACCTCTACTCAAAGTTATGAAGGGCTGGAAGTAGAACCAACAAACCAAATGATGTCCGCTTTAAAAGAGAAATTAGACTCGCTTAAAGGCCGGACAATCTGTAATCACAAAATTATAGATACATTTATTTTTAACTACACCGATCCAATAACAGGCGATGAAGCAAAAAATCAAGGATACAATATTGAATTTGAAGATGGACGTATCTTTTGCAGACTGTCGGGAACAGGCAGTAGCGGTGCAACCTTACGTATTTATTATGCCTGCCAAACAACAGATGAATCTCTTTTTGATTTACCGGCAACAGAAGCATTAAAAGATTTTGTAGCAGCCTCTAATGAGATTTTGGAGATTAAAGAATATACGGGTAAAGATGCACCAACCGTTATAACTTAATCTACCACTCAAAGAGTAAAAACGCCTCTCAATGAGGCGTTTTTTATATTTCTTAAAAAGATGAAAATTGATTAGTTTTCAATTTCTTTAAAGTAGGCATCTACCGCCTTAACAAGGGCTTGCCCCAACTTCTTGCGATAGGAGGCTTTTTGCATTTCCCGCTCTTCTTTTTTATTAGACATATATCCCATTTCTAATAAAACAGAAGGGATATTCGGTGATTTTAAAACAGCAAAACCCGCAAACCGATGAGCGTTTGGCAATAATTGAACCGCTCTTTGCATTTCTTTTACAACCAAATCAGCATAGCGACGCGATTCTTTCATTGTATCTTGCTTGGCAAGATCAATTAAAACACTGCTGACTTCCTGTTGATAATCATCTAAATCCATACCAAACAAAATATCTGTTTTGTTTTCTCTCTCAGCAAGGGCTGCCGCTTCTTTATCAGAGGCTTTTTCAGATATTGTATAAATAGATAATCCTCTAGCCGATGTATTTCTGGCACTATCTGCATGGATGGAAATAAACAAATCTGCCTTTGCATCATGTGCCTTTTTCACTCGTCCTCGTAACGTAATAAAAATATCTCTATCGCGACTTAAAACAACTTTATACCCGGCATTTTCTAAAAGTTTTTTTGTTTCTTTTGCCATTTTCAAGGTTAAATCTTTTTCATAATGGCCTGATTTTGAAATAGCTCCTGGATCTTTTCCTCCATGTCCCGCATCTAGCATTACTATCTTTTTTCTTTTTGAAAATGGCAATAACCCTCCCGATTTTATAGGATTTTTCTTAACCATTGGTTTGGAAATAGCTGTACCGCTTACGAGAGTACCTGCCTTAGAAACAGCAGCCGTACTCGTTCCTGTCGGCTTCAAATCTACAACAAGTCGCCAAACACTGTTTCTATCTTCCGGAGGTAAAATAAAATGACTTTCACTGACATTTCCTGCCAAATCAAATACAATGCGAGCAACCCCTTTTTCAGGTTTACCAAATCTGACCTTAGATACAACTTTGTTGGTTTTAAATTCTTTTTTTTGCACTGTTTTTTTTATCTGACTTTTTTGCATATCAATCACCAATCTAGAGGGATTCTCTAATGCAAAAATTTTGGAATCAAGTTTTGAATCAGACTCAATAACGATGCGACCTGTTCCATTTGAAAAAGTTGAAAGACGAACGTCAGAAACACTTGCGGCGAATGCCGAGCAGGTCATTAAAAGAACAAACAAAACCCAAAATACAGCCGTTTTAAATTTCATTGTACCCTAAAAAAATTTTTTATATAAAAAAACTTGCTAATTTACTTTTATACCTATATAATACAAATTGCAATTAAAATGATTGCCCAAGAGTTATTTTTTTAATCCGATGAGTTAGCAATGACTGCTTTTATAACAACATTTCATTTTCAGAACGTTATTTCTCTGATTAACATCGGATTATGTTCAGTTACACAGCCTTTTGTTTTAATACAAAAAGAGCTTTTCACAGTATTATTAAAGGATTTTAATTTATGTCAAAAAAGATGCTTATTGATGCAACACATCCGGAGGAAACCCGAGTCGTTGTATCGGAGAACGGACGTGTGGAAGAACTTGATGTTGATACATCCACCAAAAAACAAATTAAAGGAAATATCTATTTAGCAAAGATTATTCGTGTTGAACCATCCTTACAAGCTGCTTTTGTTGATTACGGCGGTAACAGGCATGGGTTTTTAGCTTTTAGTGAAATCCATCCGGACTATTATCAAATTCCGGTTGCCGATCGTGAAGCTTTAAAAGCCATGCTTAAGAAAAATGATGAGGATGATGACACTTTTACGGATGAGGCGGATCATCAAAGTGATGTTGAAGTTGTTTCTGAAATTGAAACTGATGACAGAACACGCTTATGCCCATCTCTTATTAAAAGATATAAAATTCAAGAGGTCATCAGACAAGGTCAAGTTATGCTTGTGCAGGTTGTTAAAGAAGAACGCGGAAACAAAGGTGCTGCTTTAACGACATACCTTTCTTTAGCCGGTAGATTTAGTGTTTTAATGCCAAACAACGGCAAAGGCGGTGGGGTTTCCAGAAAAATCACCAATATAAAAGACAGAAAAGCCCTCCGTACTATTTTGGATAAATTTTCAATTCCGGATGGGATGAGCGTTATTATTCGCACAGCCGGTCAAGGAAAAACAAAAACAGAAATCAAACGTGATTATGATTACCTGATTAAAACGTGGTTAAAAATACGAGAAGAAACTCTTGAATCTTTGGCTCCGAAACTTATTCATGAAGAAGGGGATATCGTTAAACGTTCATTAAGGGATGTTTTTACACCTGATATTGAAGAAATTTGGGTAGAAGGAGAAAGTGTTTTTAAATCGGCTAAAGAATTTATGAAAATGCTGATGCCGGCTCAAGCCAAAAAAATCAAACAATACAAGGGAACGGAACCTCTTTTTGTTACCCAACAAGTGGAAACACAATTAGAAAGTATCCACAGCAACATCGTCCAACTAAAATCAGGCGGTTATCTTGTTATTGACCAGACGGAAGCTCTTGTTGCCGTTGACGTCAACTCCGGCAGAGCAACAAAAGAGCATGATATTGAAGAAACTGCTTTACGTACAAACTTAGAGACATGTGATGAATTGGCTCGCCAGTTGCGTTTAAGAGATATGGCCGGTTTGATTGTAATTGACTTTATTGATATGGAAGAAGCCAAAAACAATGCCGCTGTTGAAAGACGCTTAAAAGAAGCTCTAAAAAAAGATCGTGCCCGTATTCAAGTCGGTAAAATGTCCGGATTTGGATTAATTGAAATGTCGCGGCAACGTTTACATTCCAGCTTTTTAGAGAGCAGTTATCAGCCATGCGTCCATTGTGGCGGAAAGGGCGTTATCCGTTCGGTAGAATCTTGTGCAATGCACGCTTTACATATTTTAGAAGAAGCTGCATTTAAAAATCCCAAAAACAAAATTTTAATATCGTTACCCAACAATGTTGCAACTTACCTATTAAACGTAAAACGAACCCATTTAGTTTTACTTGAAAACAAATATGAAGTCAGCATTCAAATTATTCCGGATGAAACATTGTTACGTTCTTCTGATTTTAAAATTGAACGTATCAGAGAAGATGGGGAACGGGTACACATTCATTTAAATGCCCCTCAACGCGTGGAACAAAAAGAGAAGAAAAAACAGGAGTATTTCAAACCTGTTCTTGAAAAAGAATTAAGAAAGGCTGAAAAACTCTTTACCAACCAACCAAAGGAAGAGGTTGTAACCCCAACTGAAGAAGATCCGGAAGAATTCAATCGTTTTGATAAAAAAGGAAAAAGCAAACGCCGTAGCGAATGGCGTCGCAGAAGACGGGAAAAACGTTTACTTGCCAAGTTAAGACATCAAAATGAATCTATTGAAACACAGATGCCTGAAGAAACATCCAATTTTGGCGAAGAAAAATTTACCGTTGTAGAACAGAAAGATTTTTCTGAATTTCAACAAGATAAGTCTGATGAAGCCGTCATAACAGATGAAGTTAAAAAAGACAAAAGAGCTTCTCAGAAATCAAAAAAGGAACCTTCTAAAAAAAGAAATACAAAAAACTCTTCTAAAAAATTCAAAAAAGAACATATAGAAGAAAAACAGGAAAAACCTCTTGTAAAAACAACGGAAACAAAAACCCGTCCGTCAAAAATAAAAGAGGAAAAATCCCCTGTTGTAGCTGAAACAGAAAAACCGACAGAACCTCCCCATCCGCCTAAAAAAGGATGGTGGAACAAACTTGTCAGCTAATCTTTAAGATAAAAGGCGGTTATTTTACCGCCTTTTATTATTACCCCTCATTTTTTGATTGCATTTATAAAAAAAATGTGTTAGATTGCATCCACATAATGACCCTATCATCTAGTGGTTAGGATACAACCCTCTCAAGGTTGGTACACGAGTTCGAATCTCGTTAGGGTCGCCACAAGCTCTCTTTTTGAGAGTTTTTTTATACGCCTTTTTTGCGTATATATTTCTATTATATAAATTTATTGATAAGAGGATATACTTTATGCAGTTAACTCCCTCTCAAGCCCAAGATAAAGAGTTAATTTATTATTTGTTAAGGCAAATTGTTCCTGAAAATATCTCTGTAGTGCATCCCATTATAAAAGGAAAGGCATCTTATACGTATGAAGTTAACAACCATTTAATCGTTAAATTTCCAAAATATAAAAATGCACTAGCAGATGATTGGAAAAAACAAAATATCAATGCTCCTATCTTACAAAAAGCTTTATCTTTTAAAATTCCGCAACCAAAATTAGAAAGCGTGTTTCTAAACGCAACATCTACACAAGGGATGTTGTCCTTATCCTATGAAAAAATAGAGGGGTACATTATTCCAAGACGAGAATTTGGCTCTATGCCCCTTCAATTTAAGCAGAAATTTTTTAAACACCTTTCTGATGCAACCGCCCAAATACATGCAATCAATCCAAACACATTACCCTCTCCCCCAATCACTGCCGAACAATTTGGCAGAAAGCTATTCCCCATACAAGAGGGAAATACCTCTTTTAATAAATTATTTGACATAGCAACTAATTTTCTAAAAAAAAGACTGCATAATCCATCAAAAAGAGTTTTATGTCATTTGGATTTACATTCCGGAAATATCTGTTTAAATAAAAAGGGAGAGTTCGTTGGCATTATAGATTTTGACACGCTGATACAAGGATACCCTTGTTTAGAATTTAGGCCATCTCTTTATCCTGAAAGACAGGATATGGAAATGTTTAAAAAAGCCTATATCCGACAATCAAAAAACACAAATTTAAATAAAGACATTCAGCAAATGCTTATATTTTATAAATTACTTTCATTCACCTGTTCTTGTGCAAAAATAAAAAAGCTTTTTTCTTCTAAAAATATGTGCACACAACAACTTTTATACTCTAGCAGACACGACTTTTCCAAAGCATAATTAAAATTACAACTCTTTTTCCAGTTGAATAATCGGTAAGTCAAGTTTCCAAAATTTTGCTGAAACACCTTTTGTTTGGAGAAATCCGATCTTTTGGTAAAAACCTAAAGACGGTCCATTTTGAAGTGTCCATAAAATCAGTTTATTGTAACCGGCAGATTTTTTTAATCGGCAAATTTCATTTACCAAAAAAGAACCCACTCCTTGCCTTTGAAAATCCGGATGGACGTATAACATCATTATTTCAACAGTACCATCTGCCGGATATTCACAAGAGGCAAACCCTAAAACCTGCCCCTCTTTTTCTGCCACATAATACTCGTGTTCATTAATGTAATTTGCCGTTCTTTCTACAACCGCCGCATCAAAAGGCATATTATCCAAATAATCATCAGGCAAATAACCTCTGTAATTTACCTGATAGGCATGATAGTGAGCAGATTTAACTGCAAAAGCATCTGTGGAATTTGCCCTACGAACTTTCATGTTACCTCCTATTTTTACCCAATTTTTATTCTAAATGGCAAAATCATAAAAATCAAACTGATTATTAACACTGTATTAAAATCTTAAACAACTTTATCAAATTAAAATCAATATTCAAACTCCCGCTATTTATTTAAGACCCCATTTAACAATTAACATAAACCGGCTTATTGTATATAAACAAGCCGGTGATTATTCGTGTATATTTTTCTAAATCTTTTTATTTTGAATTTAATTTTTGTATAACATCTTTAGTAATATCTACACCACCTTTAACAACTAGATTTTTATCTAATATAACATTACAATTAATATTGTCAGCAGTTTTCGTAATTAAAGCTGTTATTTCTCTATCTACTTCTTGAATTTTTTTATCATATTCTTGTTTGATAATTTTTTCTTTTTCTTTAGCTAATTTTTTATATTCTTTTGCTAAAGTTTGGCGTTTGTTTTTATCTTTTTCAGAACCCAGTTCCTTTTCTACACCATCCAGCCAAGCAGATAATTCAGTTAATTTTATATTATTTTCCTTACGAATGTGCATAAGTTTTTGAGATTGGCCTACAACTTGTTTTAAATTTACAACAGCTATATTAGATGGATTTAAAATATTTTTACTATAAAAACCAGCCATAAAAACCAACATGATTCCTATCATAATTAACATGTACTTAATTTTAAAAAATACTTTCATTTTTATAATCTCCGATAAAAATAAAAAAGGAGGCCGAATATCAGCCCCCTTCTAAAGTTCCCAGATTAGAATCCAAAAGTTACACCAACCTTATAGGAAACACTGCTATTTCCACCGTAAGCGGCACCGGCATTCAACAATGTTCTACTATTCAGATAATGGAATGCACCAACAGCCAAAGCTTGATTTGATTTATATCCACCTAAGGCCGCACTGATTTGCGTTTTATGTGTATGATCCAGTGGAACCAAACCGGCCAAAGCGTTGTTAGCAGCCAATCCTTTTTCCATTGTATCTTCTAACTTGTCAATTCTGTTGTTGATTTGTGCAAATCTAGCATTATTATGTGCTTGCGTCGTAGCCATATCAGAACGAACATCTCCTAATGCCGTATCTAACGCATTGATATTTTGCCCAACTGTGTTTGCTGATGAAACATAAGTTCCGTTAGAGGTTGTACCAATCGCAGCTTTATTTGCGGCAATACCATCAGCATTTGTTTTTACTTGTCCATCTAACGCGGTTAAATTGGCGGCAACATTTGTTGATGTAGCATAGTTATTAGAAGATGCAAAATCACGCATATCACCAATAGCCCCATCTAAAGCGACTAAGTGGTCTTCCACAGTTGTACCGACAGCTAAATTACCGGCATACGCTTTACCCGTTGCAGTTGTTGTGGCTGAAGCATCAGTAACCAATCCATGAATTTTACCCATATTCGCGTCAATACTTTTAATGGCGGAAATAACAGAGCTACCTGCCTCATAATTGTTTCCGGCAGTTGCTTCCATTGTTGTTGCCGCTTTAATAGCAGCATCGCGATCTGTTACTTCTTGAGTAATCGCGGCTGAAATTGCCGTGTTGCGATCTGTTACTTCTTGAATAATCGCAGCTTTATTTGCGGCAATGCCATCAGCATTTGTTGCAATAGCTTTATCTAAAGCAATATCTGCCCCAGCTAAACTTTCAGAGCTACCCAAATAAGTTGTTCCGCTATATGCTTTTTTAACAGCATCTTCTTCTGCAGAATTAATACCCAATGTATTATCAACCCAAGCCTGTTTTTCTGCAAAAACTTGTTCAGCCGTATCCATTACATCATTAATTGCGTCAGAAACAGTTGTATCTGTGTAATCTTTTGCATTTGTTATAACATTATCAATCGCGTTTTTAACGGCACCCCCCTCTTCTAATGAAGCAGTGATGCGACCATCTGCTTTTGTATCAACTGCTTTTCCCAGAGAATCTGCATAAGCATCTGCTGCTGTTTTATCTGCTGTGTATTGGCTGTTAACTGTATTTAAGGAAGATTGAGCCGTATCACGCAACCCTTTAGCCGATGCCAACGCATCTTCGTCAGCTGAAAAATTTTGTTTTACTTCAGCCAATTTTTCTATATCATTATCCAATTTTCCAGTAGCGGTTAAATACGCGGTTTCATCATCCTGCCAAGTAGCATATGATGCATTATAATTTGTATTGTCTGTATCATAATGAGCAACTGCTGTAGCGGCAAAAGAAACTTCTGAGGCTGGCAGAGTTAAGGTTCCTTCAGCGTCAATATAATTTTTTAAACTATCATTTTCACCGGCACTATTTGTGAAAGTATAATTTTCTGCTTGAGGCTTTCCATTAGATATCTGCTTTGTATCCCCATTATAATCGGTATATGTATATCCTGTTTGTGCCAACGCTGTTGCACCAATATCAGCATCCGTTAATGCTGTTGTACTACCACCTGTTGACGTCCATGAATATTTAGAAGCATCAACTGTAGAACTGCTTGCATCATAAACAGTTGATGATCCATCCTCTGCCGTAAATTGATATCTGGTATCAGTATTGGTAACCGTTGTACCGGCATTTCCCTGTGTACCATCAGACAAATCAAACGAATACCAACTATCGTCTACAGTTGCTAAACTGCCATCAATGGCGGTGTCTTTTGAACCATCACCATCTTTATCATAAAGATAATCTGCTATATTGGGAGCTTCCACATAACCGGTAGAAATGCTATTTGCAATTTGATTTAAGTCATCTGCTGTTAATGCGGCATTTGCACCGGATGGAGCTATTAAACCAAGAGCCAGCGCATTTAAAAGAAAACATTTTTTTAAAACAGTACGGTATCTTGCAGACAACTCTCTCAAAGTTGTTTTTGTGTATTTCATTGTATATCCTTTCATTATATTTAACATGTTAAAAATACTCAAGAACCATTCTTGACTGTTTTATTGAAGCACAAACCAACGTTTGTGTTCGGTCTGATTTTTCAAGATAACACAAGGTCTATACAAGACTTAAAATGCTTTATTTTTTTTGATTTTTAAATGTTTTTTCAAAATATAAAAAAAATGCAAATATATAAAAAAGTGGTTGATTTTATCGTTCTATTAAATAAACCACTTTTCTAATTTTTTATCAGGAGGTATAACATGTCGGTTATTGGTTACATCAGAGTTTCAACAGATAAACAAACTTGTGAACATCAAAAATATGAAATTAAACAATTTGCAAAAATGCAAAAAGTTAAAATTACAAACTGGATTGAAGAAACTATATCCTCTCGTAAATCCTTAGATAAAAGAAAACTCGGCAAACTATTAAAAAATATGAAAGCAGGTGATATTCTTATTTCCTGTGAAATATCCAGATTGGGCAGATCAATGCTGGAAGTAATGCGAATATTAGAAACTTGTTTAAACAATGAGTGTCAAATATGGACAATTAAAGAAAATTTCAGATTGGGAGCTGATATTCAATCAAAAGTGATGGCATTTGCTTTTGGAATATCCGCTGAAATAGAGCGAAGTTTAATATCTCAACGCACAAAATCATCTTTGGCAAATATAAAAGCAAGCGGCAAAAAATTAGGCCGACCATTTGCCGCCCAATCAAAAAAACTTAAATTATCTAAAAACACAAAACGGGTTAAAGAGTTATTGGATAGAGGTGTTTCTAAATCCCAAATTGCCCGTATTATGGCTGTTGAACGCACAACATTACGACGTTTTATCTCCAGACAGGGTTGGTGTTAAAAATTTTTATCTGTTTTATTTGATCAAATTAACTATCTTTTTTCATCGCTTTCCTTCAAGTGCGGAATTTTTGCTAACTCAGTAATAAGTCTACGCCGAAAAAAATATTATTTTTCAAAGGATCTTAAATATCCATGACCGCCATACAATCCTTTATCCAAAATCAGCATTTTAGTATAAGGTCTTAATTCATCAACCCAGCCATGCCCTGTTTGCGGGATAGCATATTCTGGCAATAAAATCAGTGGCCGCTCCCCTTTATTCATAACCGTTACAAGATAACGATTCAGCATACTTTCATCATGCCAAGCAGGTATTGCTTTATTTTTTATATCAATATCCGTCCAAATCTTAAGGGTTTCAATTAATGTTAAAAAGCCGGTTCTTGTTCCACCATTAAAGCCTCCCATTACATAGTAATCCCCCTCATAATCAGGGATATAGGCTTGTGATTTTTTATTATTATCATATGGAAATTGAAATCTTGATTTAAACCAGTTTCCAGGATGAAGGGTTACCATAATTTGTTGCTCTTCTGTCGGAAATATTTCTTCATTTATCTCGGCTACAGGCAACATTGTACCATTTAAAAAATAAATATAATCATACTCTTTTAACTGATCTTTTATTGCATCAAAAAAATGGAATCTTTTTAGTGTTACAAATGGCCATGGCAACTGATCTTGATGAATTTTTATAACATTTTTATCAACCATCATAAAATCATGATCCGTAAACAAAAAATATGTTTTTTCATGTCGGGGCAAAAAATATTTTTCCATTGCCTCATAAAACTTTTTCCAAAAAATAATATATTTTCCTGTTGCAATATAAAGAATCGCCACTTTTTTTGTACCTTGAGATTTTCCGAATATAGTTGAAAGATAGCGATATCTATCAAAATTATCTTTTACATAAACCTTTTTCTTATCTTGTAATTTTATTATTAAAGTCTGTCCCGTATCTCTTAAGACGGTTAAAGGTTCATTCTTTTTACTATCTTGCAAGGTAAGAAGTTTTTTGTCTTTATCATATAAATAGGATTGTTCTTTACCATTTTCAAAAAGAATTAATGCTTCACATGGCGAAATAATAGCCCATTGCAAAAATATAACCAAGAAAAAAAGGCCTATAAGCCAAAGTGAAAATTTAGATATCATCTTATTCATTTTATCCCCCAAATGAGTCTGTTTTATCCTTCACAAAAAAAATATGCAAGATTATTTTATGTCTCTAAAAAAATCTACACCGCCTCTATCCTCTTTACTTAATATCAACATTTTTGCAAACGGGCGAAATTCTAGTGCTCTTAATGGCACATTTGTCTCTGATATAGCATAATCCGGCATCAATAAAAGCGGAGATTTTCTCTTTTTTAATTTATTCAGATAATAGCGGTTCAGATATCCCTCATCATGCCAACCGGGGATAATGTTGTTTTTTAAATCTATATCTGTCCAGTCTTTTAAAACACGAACCATCTGAAGAAAGGCATCTTTTGTACCTCCATTAAATCCACCAATAACATAATATTTTCCTTCTGAGGGAGCAACATAACATACAGAATTTTTTATACGGGAATATCTTAACCATTTAATGTTTTTTCTACCAAAATCTGCTCCCCGAATCGTTAATGTCAATCCCTGTTCTTTTGTTGGAAATATTTCTTCATTAACCTCTGCTACCGGCAACAACGTACCGTTTAAAAAATAAATGTAGTCATACTCTTTTAATTGATCTTTAATAGCATCAAAAAAATGATATCTTTTTAAAGTAACATACGGCCACGGTAATTGATCTTGATGAATTTTTACAACATTATCCGCCACCTTTAAATCATCATGGTTCGTAAATAAAAAATACGTCTTTTTATGACGAGGCAAAAAATATTTTTCCGTATTCTTATAAAAATCATCCCAAAAACGAATATATTTTCCCGTTGATATATATAGTATCGCTATCTTTTTAGGTTCGGTATACTCCACCTTAGATTCTTGCAACAATCTATAAACATTTAACCCTTCACGTGCAAAGACAGAAAATCCGGTATCGTTTTTTATTTTAAGAGAATTTTTAGTTTCTCTTAAAACAGTCAAAACAGGTTTTTTCAAATCAAAAAGAGGGGTTAATGTTTCTTTATTTTTATCGTACACATATGTTGCAGAAGAATTTTCATCCACCAAAATAACCTCTGTCGTTTGAAACAGATGTACCTTAAAAAACAAAAACACGCAGATACAAAAAGAACAAATCCCTAAAAAATATAAACCAATGTGTTTCATAAATATTTACCTACTTAAAAGGGGGAAATTTAAAACCAGAACTCGCAAAAGGATTTTGTGAATTATCGGGACTTATGTTTTTAAGCTCATCTAAAGTCCCTTTCATTCCCCCCATACCTTTAAGTGCACTTAATCCACCCATTTTTTTCATCATGCCAAACATTCCCAGCGGCCCCATTTTTTTCAGTCGTTTCATCACTGTAGCCATTTGCTCATACTGTTTAAGTAAACGATTAACATCACTAACACTAACACCGGCACCGTTAGCAATCCTAATCTTACGGGAAGCTTTTAAAATATCGGGATTTTTTCTTTCCTTTTCTGTCATAGAAAGAATAATAGCCTGTTGGCGTAAAATCATTTTATTGTCAATACCAGCCTCATCTATTTTATTTTGAAATTTACTGAGCCCCGGAATCATTTTCATAACACCTTTAATATCGCCCATATTGTTGATTTGACGCATTTGAGAAAGCATATCGTTTAAATCAAAATTACCGCTTAACATTCTTTCAGCTGTTTTTTGTGCCTCATCATGATTAATTTTTTCCATTGCCGTTTCAACAAGACCGACAACATCTCCCATTCCAAGGATTCGCTCAGCAATACGGTTAGCATCAAAAACTTCCAGAGCATCAGCTTTTTCCCCAACGCCCAAAAATTGAATGGGTACACCGGTTACCTGCCTCATAGACAGAGCTGCACCGCCTCTGGAATCACCATCAACACGTGTTAAAACAAGGCCGGTAACTCCGATTTTTTCTTTAAATTGCTCAGCAACCGTAACAGCGTCTTGCCCCATCAAAGCATCAACAACCAACAACTTTTCTTCCGGAGAAGCCAACTCACTGATTTTTTTAACCTCGTCCATCATATCGTCATCAATATGCAAACGGCCGGCTGTATCTAAAATCAAAACATCATATAAGCTCTCTTTAGCCTCTTTAAGAGCCCGTTTTGTAATTTCTAATGGCTTTTCAGATTTAACAATCGGTAAAACGTTTAATCCATTTTTTTCAGCCAACTCTTGCAACTGTTCTTGAGCGGCCGGCCGATAGGTATCCAAACTGGCCAGCAAAACCTTTTTCCCCTCTTTTTGCAAACGCTTAGCTAATTTGGCAGAAGATGTGGTTTTACCACTTCCTTGCAAGCCCAACATTAAAATAACATTTTGTTTATGTGGTATTATATTAAAAGGAACAGATTCCCCCAAAACTTTAACCAGCTCGTCATGAACAATTTTAACAACCATTTGTGCCGGTGAAATAGATTTAACCACCTGCTCGCCGACGGCTTTTTCTTTAACGTTTTGGATAAAAGACTTTACAACCGGCAAAGAAACATCTGCCTCCAACAAGGCAATTTTAATTTCTCGCATTGTTTCATCAACAGCACTTTCCGTTAAAATACCGCGTCGTGTTAATTTATCAAAAACATTACTTAATCTGTCAGCCAAACCCTGAAACATGTTAAATCCTTTCTTTTTTTTCTGTCATATTTGTTCTTTATAATCAAAAAAGAGAAAAAAGTCAAAGACTCTTCCCTCTTTTAAGACAAAAACTGACACTTATTTTTTTAAGATACGTATAAATACACCTAATATTTATCTTTAATAACAATCATTTTTAAAGGAAAACAAGCCCCAAAAAACACCACAAAATTTGTAAGAGGATATCAATCGTTTTAAATAATGTTTTTCTTTTTAATCAAAAATTTATGTCCAAAAACTTCCAAAACTGTTTTTTTAAGATATAAATTTTTGAATAATTAATGACAATAAAATTGCTTTTTAATTTTATTAAAGACTTTTATTTTTTTCATTCTATTATATAAAATTTCAAATAGCTTGTTTAAATATTGTTTGTGAAATATGATACAGTACTTCTTTTGATTATTAATATTAAAATCATTTTGATTAATTTTGTTTTGATCATGTCTTTGTCCATACTGAAATAGAAAATCTCCATTTGTACGATGTTCAGTTTCTTTTTCATAAAAAGGTCGTATATAAACATGATATTTCCAAAGAGTATAATCAAAAGATAGTTGGTCTCTTTTAGAAAACCGCTTTACTAATTTCCACCATAAACGAGAGATTCGCTTTATTTTATTGTGGCGTTTAAATATAATACATGTTTCATGCAATCCCATATTTGCAGGAAATTTTTTCTTTTTTAAAAAATTTATTTCATCGTTAACAGTTTCCTTAAAATCAATGTTTAGTTTAATAATTTCTTCAGCTTCTTGATAAATACATGTTCTTTCTGGATGTAAAGGAACGCTAAGTAAAACATTATCTTTCATCATCTCACTTACTTTTTTTATAACATTTTCAGAATTTATAACTATATTTGCATCTAACCACAAACTATATTCATATTCCGGAAATAAAATATGAGTATTGATTTTATGCCATCTGGCATTTTTTACGTTTGTTAGTTTACTGAACTCAAGAGGTCTGATTTCCCAATGACCAATGCGTTTTCGTTTAATCAACTCTTTATTATCCGTAAAATAAACATAGTCCCAATCTGGATGAATAATATTATGTTGAGAAATATCATCATATCCGCCAGTACAACACGTATAACAAACTATTTTTTTTTTAGTTCTTTTCCTTTCTCTCTGTAAACCGGGATTTTGCAAATTTTAATAATTTTTTTTCCGGATTTAGTTATTTTATTACTGTATAACCATTTCATAAATTTTGATGTTTTCGGGCATAACACACGTTTAACCTTTAACGAATGGGGCCCTATAATTTCATCAATGGTTGTATTTGAATAAAAATGTTTCGTGTTGGAAAATTTATCTTTGACATAATTAAAGGCTTTTGTAAATCCTTCATCCGGCAGAGGAACGCCATAGGACCAGTGTTTACACTTCATTTGTAAAATGCGGGAAGGAATGTCATATTGCTCTTTCAAACGGATACATAATTCTTCGGCATAATGGTGCCAATCCAATTTTTCATCAAAGCGAATATGATGTTTTTGAACCAATGAGGAATGGATAATTAAGCACATACAATCAAATGTTTCCACTTTTGTTCTAACCGGTACATTTTTACCAATAACGGCATGACAAGACCCGTCTTTATGAGATGCTTCAATTTGCCCAATATAGAATTTTCTGGCTTTATTGCCACGTATTTTTAACTTTGTTCCAAACGTGCCGTAAATTGATTTTTTATCCAACGTTTGGACAGTCGGCAACCAATTTTGTTTTGCTTGCCAATCTTCATGACAAAAAATAAACCAATCGGGCTTAGAATAATCATATGTATTCAAAAAATGATTATACCTTTTAGGGATGGCTATATTTTCCTTATTATTATCATATGCGATAAACTCCCCACCTTTATTATATGGGTTATGCCTCACAAAGTCATGATACATTTTTTCATTACGAACAACAGATATAAAAATCATTTCTTTTTCCCTTTATTAGGTTGTTTGATATACACGGGTATTTTAAAAATTTTAGCTTTTAAAACGCCTTTTGAATTAATCCGTTTTTGATAAATAAATTTATTTGATAACACTTTTTTGAAAAACGGAGCTTTTTTTGACTTTGCCGGCAAAACGTCTTCATATCGGCTATGAGATTGATCGGCTCCGTTTTTAATCTTTTTAAAGTGTTTAAAATCAATGGCATCAGCATTTTCAATAAATGAATTCATCCAATCAAAAATTATTTGACAGTCTGGTTTAAAATCTAACTTTAATTGATGTAGTAACGTTGCAAAAAACATCATAGATTTTTCCAGTTTTGGATATAAATCAATTTTTATTTGTTCATATTTTGAAATATCTTTCTTATAAACTGGCTTATTATTTAAAATGCGGTGAATAGGGCGTTCGGGAGCCGACATAAACAATTCGTGAATATGGTAAGTACCCAATCTACATTTGTGCGGATAATACATTTTTCGGATAACTTCTTTTTCTGGTGTTTGTTCAAAAGTTTTCCAGTAATATCCGATTAAATTTGGCATATTTAACACCTTGGCTACTAATTTTTGAGCAGAAAATGATCCTGAAACAGAATCTACAACACAGGGTTTTTCTCCTAAATTTAACGAAGCAATATATTTTTCGTATTCTTGTCTTTCTAGGTCTGAAAAATATCTTAATTCTTTTTGATATTTATCTAATTCATTAATATCCTTAATATTTACACCTTGAGATTTTAAAAAGTTAACCAAAACATTTTGACGTTCAAAAACACGCTCATTGGTTCCTAAATCCAAATACGACAGTGTATTGGTAAATCTGGGGGCATACATATAATGAGATTTTATATTTGCATTATCATTAATTAAATCAAATATTTGTTTTAGGACATATCCATCTCGGGCAACAAAGCAAATATCGGTTATGTTATCAGATTGCGCTTGTTCTTTAATAAATTGCGTATATGTATACACCAATGGTCCACCATATAAAAAGGCAAAACGCTTCCAATAATCATCCTCTATTTGAGGGATTGCATGTTGATATAAGATATTCATGCAAGCTAAAAAAGTTCTGCTTTCCAATGTATTGTTTTGATCTAAAAAAGATTTGATATGATGATCTTTCAACAAAACATCAGATGGTTTTTGATAATGAACGGCATTTATCCCTTTTGATTTTGGAATAATAACATCGGATTGCATATTATCTCCGATATGCAAAATATCGGAGGGCTTTACCTGTAAATCAGATATAACATGTTCAAACAAACGTCCCGTATGTTTACGTTTACCATAATCGGCCGATACATATAATTTAAATTGATTAGAATTTAATCTTTTGGCTAATAAGTGTTTTAGACTCTCTGATGGCAAATACATATCCGAGCATATAATAACTTGCTTACCCTGAGATAAAGCATATTCAAACACGTCATACATCTCGGGATTTAAAAACAAGTGTTCGGATTCAAATGCAATCTCTTTTTCTTTCATATGTTGCATATGAGAAGGCATTTGGTCATATATTTCATCCAATGTTACATCGTCTTTTGTTGATGAAACAAGTTTTTCCCAAGCCTTTGGTTCAGCTTCGCTTCTATATTTAAAAAACTCAGGACAATTTTCTGCCTTTTCTAAGGCAAGAAAAACATCCTTAGGTTCTAAAAATGATCGCAACAAAAGCGTATCAAAAATATCAAAAGAGATAATTTTTGCTTTTTGTATTGTATTTTTTAATTTTGAATTTAAAAACATTTATGATTTCCTAAATTTTAGTATTTTTTTCATCTGATATTTTAAATATTTTTTTGAGCATAATACATATTTTTGTATTTTTATTTTTAAATATTCATATGTACTTATATTTGTTTTGATTTGTTTAATAATTAAATCATTAGATGCTATTAGAAATTTTTTTAAATCTCTGACATTATCTTTCATATCATAACTAGAATCGTGTTTTCTCCAATATGTAATACAATTATCTAAAAAATAGATATTGTTATTCAGACATAATTGTCTCCATAACCAAAAGTCTAAATATTGAGGATAATAAGAATTAAAATCACATTTCTTTAAAAGAGACGTTTTGATACAAGCCGAACTAAATGTTGGCATATAATTAGATGTTAGCACATGGAAAATATTGCTTCCATTGAACTCTTTTAATTTTTGATTGGAATAATTGACATACCCATCATATTCCGAATTACTGGAATAATTTTTAACCTCAATCTCATTAAATAAAAGATTAACATCATCATTTTTAGATAAAAAATTTAATAATTTTTCAACATGATCCTCTTTCCAATAGTCATCTGATTCACAAAAGGCAACATATTCTGAGTTAACATAGGACAAAGCAGCTTTTGTTGTCTCACATAAGCCCTTATTTTGTCCATTTTCATGTTGAATAAAAGTAATACTGTCGTATTTTTTAGCATATTCTTTTATGATACTTACACTATTATCCTTAGAACCATCATCAATGACTATAATACTAAAATCAGTGTTTGTTTGATTTACCAAGGAATCCAATGTTTGACCAATATAATTTTCATAATTATAGGATGTGACTATCACACTTAATATGTCTTTTTTTATCATTAAAAACTCCAAGTAATGAAAATTGTAAGGGTTAATAAGAGAATTAATACAAGCTGTATTTTAAACAATTTACGATATTTTTTATATTTTTTATCTGGTTGTTTTACATTTATTTTTTCAATAGATTTTTTAAAAATTAAAGAAATAAAAGATGATAACCACAATTTACCATCTTTTTCTAATAATTCAAAATATTTCATTAAATAATACAGATACCCATCGATGTCTTGAAAATGCCCATTTAACGTATGAAATAAAATATCTTCAGACATTCCAAATCCAGAGTTTTGAATGTTCCCTAAAGGTTTCATGCCATGAAAATGAATAATATATGCATCCTTATTATAACCCCAATAAGGTTTCCAATTAAACTCTAATGGCATAATTGTAAATTTATCAAAGCATAATTGATTTAAATATCCTTGATCAAAAAGATTTATTTTATTTCTGACACCATTTTTTAACATGTTAAAAACAGCACTGCTGATTTGACGCATTTGCTTAACATTCATATATAAAATACCAGCGTTAAAATAGGTCATATCATTTAAATTCTTAGAAAACTCAGCACTTGCGGCTAAGTACATCGGGCTATCAAAGTTTTTTTCGGAAAAATCTTTTAAAAACAAGACATCTATATCAGAATAAAAAACAAACTCATCCTCTGTTTCAACAAAAGGAATATCAAAACGCATAAAAGTCCCTGCAATTTTTTCATAGGAAATATCATGTCCACAGGTTTGTCTTATATATTCTTTTGAGTATGTTTTTTTTAAATATTCTTTGTGGGAAAATTTATGAGGTATTATTCTAACATTAAACTCTTTTAATATTGAATAACACTTTCCATTTTGAGAACCATCGTATAATACATGTAAATCTAAAGATGTATTTTGTCGAGCAGATTTTAAGCTGACATACAATAAATCTAAATAAACTGAATTTTCTGTTTCAGGTTCCGTTAAACAAAAATAACATTTCATCTTAAATACCACTCCACGGTTTTAACAATGCCGGTGTCAAAGGTTTCATCGGCATGCCAACCGAGTTCTGTTTCTAATTTTGTTGCGTCTATTGCATAACGAAAATCATGTCCGGCTCTATCTTGTACAAAGGTAATTAATTCTTCATATTTCCCACCATTAGCACGCGGGCATTTTTCATCCAGAATCGCACAAATAGTTTTTACAATCGTTATATTATTACGTTCGTTTCTACCACCGACATTGTATGTTTCTCCCGCCTTACCGGTGTGATAAATCAAATCAATGGCTTTGCAATGATCCAAAACATACAACCAATCCCGAATGTTAAGACCTTGTCCGTAAATCGGCAAAGGCTGTTCTGCCAACGCCTTAGAAATAATATGCGGAATTAACTTTTCATTATGTTGTTTGGGGCCATAATTATTGGAGCAGTTAGATGTTGTAACATTTAATCCAAATGTATGATGATATGCTCTTACAACAAAATCAGAACTGGCTTTGCTGGCTGAATAAGGGCTGTTTGGTGCATAAGGAGTCGTTTCTGAAAAATAACCGTCATCACCCAATGTGCCATAAACCTCATCTGTTGAAATATGATGGAAGCGACAATTTTCATATCCCGGTTTAACTTTATGCGGGGCATCCATCCAATGATGATAAGCCACATCCACCAATGTAAACGTCCCCTCAACATTTGTTTGAATAAATGCTTTTGGATTTTTAATGGAGTTATCCACATGACTTTCAGCCGCAAAGTGGATAACACCTTGAATATCATATTCATTAAACAATTTTTCAATTAAATCTCTATCACAAATATCTCCTTGAACAAATGTGTAATTTGGCATACTTTCACATTCTTTAAGATTTTGCAAATTACCGGCATAAGTGAGCTTATCCAAATTTATAATCTTATATTCCGGATACTTCCCACAAAAACACGGCACAAAGTTTGAACCGATAAATCCGGCCCCGCCTGTTACTAAAATTGATTTCATTTTATATTCTCCATTTCTTTTAAACATCTTTTTAATCCATCTTCCCAATGTGAGATTTTTAAATTAAACGTGTTTTTAATCTTTGTTTTATCAAGCACACTATAAAACGGACGTGTTGCTTTTGTCGGATAGGCTGAAGAAAGAATCGGGTTAACCTCGCAGTCTAAATGGGATAACGCCATAATCTCTTTGGCAAAGTCATACCAAGAGCAAACACCCTCATTTGTATAGTGATAAACGCCTTTATTAGTTTCATTCATTTGTGGTAAAATGGTTACAATAGCCTGAGCCAAATCGCCCGCATATGTCGGTGTTCCAATTTGATCAGATACAACATTTATACTTTCTCTCTCTGTGCCGAGTCGTTGCATCGTTTTTACAAAATTATTGCCATGTGCCGAATATAGCCAAGCTGTCCGAATGATAATTGCAGAAGATGCATTTTCTAAAACAGCTATTTCTCCAGCCCGTTTGGTTTTGCCATAAACAGAAACAGGATTAGCCTCATCTTCCGGTAAATAAGGTTTATAGTTCGTGCCGTCAAAAACATAATCGGTTGAAATATGAACAATTTTAGCTCCAGATAAGGCTAAATTGCGTGGCCCATCTTCATTAATTTTTTGAGCTAACGCTGTATCATCTTCAGCTTTATCAACAGCCGTATAAGCCGCACAGTTAATGATTGTATCAATATGATTATCCGTAACAAATTTTTTAACAGCTTCTAAATCTGTAATATCCAATACATCAACATCCGCAAATATCGCATTTGGTAACAGCTTTTTTAGTTCTGTTCCAAGTTGACCGTTACCACCTGTTACTAATATCTTATCACTCATTTGGAATATCCTTTAAACAATTAGCTAATCGGTCTTTTTCTGATGTGATGATTTTATCGGCTGGAACTTTCCAATCTATGCCTATTTCCGGATCATCATAACGGATGCCAAATTCGGATTCTTTGCAATATAAATTATCACATTTATAGGCAAAAACAGCCTCTTCACTTAAAACTGAAAAACCATGTAAAAACCCACGCGGGATAAAAAGTTGTCTTTGATTTTCTGCTGATAATTCTACGGCAACATGTTTTCCAAACGTAGACGAACCTTTACGAATATCAACAGCAACATCCAATACTTTACCTTTTAAAACACGAACGAGTTTTGCTTGTGCATGCTCGCCTAATTGACAGTGCAACCCCCGAATAACACCATAACATGACTTTGACTGATTATCTTGCACAAAATGGTTGGATATTCCATTTTTAACAAACTCGGCTTCATTATAGCTTTCAAAGAAATACCCTCTGGAATCTTCAAAAACTTTTGGCTCAATAATATAAACGCCCTCTATTTCTGTTTTAATAAAGTTCATGATACTCCTCATATACCTTCTTCAGATAAGATTTATAGTTACCCTCTTTTAACTCATTGATTAAAGAGAGCATTTGCTCATCATTGATAAACTTTCGGCGATAAGCTATTTCTTCAATACAGGCTATTTTCAACCCTTGTCGTTTTTCAATGATATGAACAAAAGCACCGGACTCCATCAAGCTTTCTGGTGTTCCGGCATCTAACCATACATTTCCGCGACGCATCGGCACAACGGACATACGTTTTTCTTGCAAATACAGATTATTTAAATCTGTAATTTCTAATTCTCCACGTGCAGAAGGTTTTAATCCCCGAGCCTTTTGCACAACATCTGACGGATAAAAATACAAACCAACTGAAGCATAATTTGATTTTGGATTTTTTGGTTTTTCTTCAATAGAAATAGCATTAAAATTTTCATCAAATTCAACTACTCCAAAACGCTCCGGATCAGAAACCTGATAAGCAAAAATTGTGGCACATTTTCCTTTATTATTTTTAACAGCATCCCTAAAGGTGTGAAATTGCTCACCCATATAAAAAATATTATCGCCCAATATCAAACAAACATCATCATCACCGATAAAATCCGCCCCGATTGTAAATGCTTGTGCCAATCCCTTGGGTTCATTTTGAATCGCATAATGAATATTAAGTCCTAACTTCTCACCATTTCCAAACAAACGTTCAATGTTTGGTGTATCCTGCGGTGTTGAAATGATTAATATATCCTTAATTCCAAACAACATCAGTGTTGAAAGTGGGTAATAAATCATCGGTTTATCATAAACAGGTAACAACTGTTTGGATGTTGTTTTTGTAAGCGGATAAAGTCTGGTTCCACTCCCGCCGGCTAATATAATCCCTTTCATTTTACCTCCAATTTAATTTTTATTTTTATAAACGGTAAATATTTTAAAAATTTAGGTTTCTTATCACTTAACTGTTTCATTTTTAGAATTGGCAGAACTCCAAATAATTTTCCACGAACAATATAAGACCCGCTGTGATGAACCTTTTCCCATAATTCTGGTTGCTCTTTTTTTAACAAATTATGTATTGCCTTTACAGCCAACAAACGCTTATCATTTTGCAGTTTTGAAGTATTGGTTTTATGCCAACGGTATTTCATCAGCACTTTTTGTATATTATGAAATTTTGTTTTTCCAATTAAACGACACCAAAGGGCATAATCCTCTGCCGGTGTAAAATCACTTTCATATTTTACTGCATATTTCTTTAAAACATCGGCCCGCACCATGGCACTGGGATGAAAAACACCACACCCTTCCATCAAATACTTTTCAATCCCATCATTACTTTCAGGCATTTTTGATGGTTTTTTAATTTTAGGAATACGAATATATAAAGAACCAACAACACCCACTTCAGGATTGTTATCTAAAACATTTACTTGTTCCACAAAACGTTCCGGCATAGCCACATCATCATGGTCCATAACCGCCAAATATTCACCTTTCGCCATTTCAATTAATTTATTGCGGCTCGGTGTAATACCCAGATTTTTTTCATTTTTTAAATAAATAATTCGTTTATCATTATATGATGTTACAATTTCTGCACGATTATCCTGTGGACAATCATCTAAAATCAAAAATTCAAAATCAGAAAATGTTTGAGCCAATATACTTTCAATGGCTTCTTTCAAATAAACCTCTTTTGTTTTATAAATAGGCATTAAAACAGATACTTTTGGCATACACACTCCTATTTTGATAACGTTTTTTCAAAGTTAAA